>JBKCAB010000170.1:0-5396 GCA_046307935.1 Bacteroidota bacterium
TCACTCAATACCCTTTACGTTCTTCAACGCATTGATCATCGCCTCGTTGGAATTATTCACCTCCCTGATCAGGTTGAACATTGTTGGCATATCAATGTCTCTGTGACGACTCTCGGTAAAAACGATCTGAAGTTCTTCATATCCCGACTTAAAACTCTTTTCGTTCAATAGATCGAGGCGTTCTATGTCTGATATGGTCATTTGATCAAGATGGTCGAGTACTTCCTTTACTTCACTGTAAAAGGTGAGTTGAATGGAACACAGATTCGCGTAAAAACGGTACAAATGGTCTGATCCTGAATTGTGAAGCAGCTCGAAGTCTGCCCTCGCATCCTTGAGATCTTTTGCTGAAAGCGTTGCATTTCGAAAAGCCACAGACAACTGATTGACTCTACTCACATCACCGTGTTCCAGTTTTCCTCCTAAGACGTGCATGTAAAAATCGACCACCTCTGCCTCGTAGCGCTTAAGTTCGAAATAACCTTGCTCTGGCGCAGGAATTCCAACTTGTCCTTGAAGAAAGAAAGGTTCATTGGTTTGAATGGCCTGATGAATGAAAACCTTGGACTCGGACTCCAATGCCTCAATGGCTGAAATGGTATCTTCCGTGTTTGCATGCGCTATGAACTTTGTCATACGGGCTTCATCTGTGGCAAAGACTTTATCAATAAGTCTTGTAAATGGCTTTAAAAATGGAAGTAAAATTAGAATGCCCACTAAATTGAATGCAGAGTGAAAAGAAACCAGCGCAATGGTCGAGGGCACATCATTAAACCATGATACGGCCGCTGAACCGGCAAAATGAAGAATGATCAACCCAAGAATCCCGGTGAATACGTTGAATGCAACCTGTGACCAGCCGACCTTTTTTCGGATGGCATTGCCTCCGATCATTCCCAAAACAGCTGAAAAGGTAGTTCCTATGTCAGCACCGATCACTAAATAAAAACCTTGTTCAAGCGTGATCACGCCCGCAGACAGCGATGAAAGGAAGATCATCATAGATGCCGAGCTCGATTGAATGGCTGCCGATAAAAAGATCCCGAAGAACAGAAAAAGAAGATTCGGCTTCCCTGATAGGAAGGAAAGTTCGGTGTTTTCGGCAAACTGTTTGAATCCTTCCTTCATGTGATCAAGCCCGAGAAAGATGAGGGAAAAACCGAGCAGAAAACGGAAAAGATAATTCCATCTGGTTTGTTTGATGAATACCACTCCTATGCCTCCAATGGCAATCAGAGGATACACGAACGAACTGATGCTGAACTGAAACCCGATCAAAGAGACGATCCAACCGGTAGCAGTGGTGCCCAGATTAGCCCCCATGATCATTCCGATCCCATTGCTGAGTCCGATCACTCCTGCCCCGGCAAGAGACATTACAAGCAGCACCACCATCGAACTGCTCTGCAAAAATGCTGTCGTCAAAGCTCCTGAAAGGACGGCCGGAATAGCGTGTCCGGTATATTTACGAAGGAACTTCTTGAATGTTCTACCGGTCAATCCTTTAAGTGCTTCCTCCAGTTGTGACATACCGAAAAGGAACAGCCCCAAACCAGCAAGTATCAACCAAATATTTACTCCAGATAAAACCATTTACAACTATGATTAACAGCTAGATAGATTCAATATTTATAGGGATTCTCATTCCGTCATACGCAGGAAGCACACCATCGGGAAGCAAGGACCTAATCTCTTCGTCAGTTCCAAAAAGATGCGAAATATGCGTCAAATACGCTACCTCAGGACTAATATCTCTTATGAACTCGAGCGCTTCCTTCAGATTAAAATGCGACAGATGTTCTGACCGATGCAACGCATTCACCATCAGGATCCTGGTTCCCCGAACTTTGTCCCGTTCCGAGGCGCTAATGGTCTTCGCATCTGTGATGTAGGTAAAATCACCCAGTCGATAGCCAAATACGGGCATTCGGTAGTGCATCACTTCAATAGGTATTAGCTCCGGACCATCCGGTAAACGGAACGGTTCATTCGTGATCCTGTTCAAATGCAATGTAGGAATTCCGGGATATCTTTCATGGCTGAACACATAATGAAATTCCCGATGCAAGGCTTCTGAAACACGATCCGTACAAAAGATCTCCATGTCGCGCTGCTCCCGATAATTGAACGCACGAACATCATCCAGGCCAGCAAGGTGATCCTTGTGTTCATGCGTAAAGATCACTGCCCTCAAACTCTTGACGTCTTCCCGCAACATTTGCTGACGGAAATCCGGTCCTGCATCCACCACGTAGTTTTCACCGTTCATACTGATCAGAATAGAGGACCGCAACCGTTTATCCCTTGGTGCTTCGGATCGACAAACATGGCAGTCACAAGCAATAACCGGAACTCCTTGTGAGGTCCCCGAACCAAGAACGGTTATCATTGCTTCGTACTTTTTCAAACCGAGCAATTTAGGCTTTTTTTCTGAGCAGACCAATCAAAAGCAAAGTCCATCCGATGATCAACAATAAGCCTCCGATGGGTGTGATCGGCCATAGAAAGGACATGTTGACACTCAATACATCTTCAAGTGCCAATAAGTAGATCGAACCGGAAAAGAAAAGCACTCCGATAAGATTGAATCGATACACCCATTTGAGGGATATGCCAAAACGATCATGATTAACACCAAGTATCAATTGACCGAGTCCCATATAAAACTGGTACTTAATTCCAGTTTCAAAAGAGCTCATTTTTTCCGGTGAAAGTAACGCTTTGAGGCTGTGGGCTCCAAAAGCACCGAATACAATTCCGCTGATCAAAAGGATCGTAGCGGTAATAACGATCGATCTATTCATCTTCTTGAAGCTTTAAAGTATATTCCAGCACATCTTTCCATCCGGTCCATTTTCCCCGGTCATTGATCGTCTCATTGTGCCAGATGAATGTAAAATTGCCACCAAACTGCCTTACCTCGTTGAAGAGTTCCGAGATCTTTTGTTTCGAAACTTCTGGAGTCAAATGAAGGTATTCGTTCAACGTGCCATCCATGTATGCAAAGGGATGTATCCGTAACGCAGTCGAGGAATTTTTCGCAAGATCAAACCAAAAGAAGCTGCGGGCCGTTCCTGCTCGGAATCCAATTCTGTCAGCCATTCCCATTGTGTAATCATTCCGGATTCCTGCGGTGATGAGTCGCTGATATGTTGATGGCAAACTAAGTTTCAGGAAATGTTGTCGGGAACAAGTAACCGATTCACCCAGAATTTCCTCCAATCGCGCCTTTTCGGTTCCCAAAAGAAATGCATTTTCGTTCGACCGATAGCTGGGATGGATCCCTATGCTACATTTGTTGCTCATTCTTCGAATCAGTCGCTGATGCCTGGGGTCACGAAATGTAACATTGCGATCAAAGTTCCTGTAATCACCAAGTAACCAGAATATCAAGACAGGAAAACCGCTGTCAGCAATTGCTTCGATCAGTGCATACGTATCATAAGGATCACGCTCAATTCCTGCAGTAACTTTTTTACGCTCCGCCAATCTTTCACGATCTCCTTTGACATAATCTTTCAGCACTGCACCCCATCTGCGTGGACCTTCTTTTAATAAATGTGCGTATGTATTGTCAATATCGAATGTCGGCACTACACGTACATTCAGACGGACTGTTTCGAGTTGGAATCCTGAAGAGATCCTCAAATATCGGACGAAGGACTCTGCCCAGCGATCACAAATGACTTTCTCCAACCAACCGAAACGCACCTGAACGCTCTGCGACATGTCAAAACGATCGTGTTCATCAGTGCCTGAAAAAATATATTCTTCATACCGCGATAGCACATAAAAAACAGCCGCTAAAGGATCATCCACTCCATCAAAGGACAGACATTCTTCCCCTTGAAAAGTCGCTTTTTCAATCCGATACTGTCGAATATCTTCATCGAAAAGGACACTTGCCGGTCTTAGATGGGTGATTCCTGGCAACGCATACTCGGAATAATTCAGCCGAGCACCACCACTCTCAAGGAATGACAACTCATCGTTGGTAACGGAATATTCCAGACCTCTGTCCTTAAGCACGAAATCAAGCACATACAGCAATCTTTCAGAAACTTGTTCGACATAGATCCGTACCATCGTCAAATCAGCTCAAGAAGTTTTTCACAGATGAAATACGAGGCCTTACCATCTCCAAATAATGGCGGATAGTTCAGATTATCGCGCTCTATCAACTCGTAAAAATCCTTAACTATTCTATCCCTGGAAGCACCAGCCAGAATCGCATTTCCATTTTCTACTATTTCCACCCATTCTGTTTGGGGACGTAGAATTACGCAAGGCTTTTTAAAGAAAAAGGCTTCCTTTTGAAGTCCGCCGCTGTCGGTAACGATGATCCTGGCATTCTTTTCAAGCGCAATAATATCAAGAAAACCTGCCGGAGGAATGATCATAAATCCTGGATCGGAATTCATCTCCTCATACAAATCATCGCGGAGCTGTTCCTTTAGTCGGTGCTGCGTGCGAGGATGTATGGGTAGAACGATCTTCAACCCACTGGACTTCCGAATGTCCATCAGCGCGGAAAAAATGCTGTTGATATTTTCTGTTATATCGGTATTTGAATCGCGATGGATGGTCACCAAAACATAGGATCCCTCTGAAAGAGCCAGTGAAGCAAGAATATCCGATCGTTGATCCGAGACATCGGAAAAATACAGGCTGTTATCGTACATAATATCCCCGCAGAGATACACATGCGGATGATCTGCTGTTGCAATCCGAGATGTATCCAGATTGAAGCCTTCCCGTTCCAGGTTTCTTAAACCAGCTTTCGTTGGCGTAAAAAGAAGGGTGGACATGTGATCACAGGCGATCCTGTTGACCTCTTCGGGCATAGACTTGTTAAAGCTTCTCAGGCCGGCTTCAACATGTACAACGGGAATGTGGATCTTTACAGCAGCCAATGCCGCTGCGACAGTTGAATTGGTATCCCCGTAGACCAACACTGCATTCGGTTTTTCTCGCAAAAAGATCTCTTCAAGTCCTTCGAGCATTCTGGCCGTCATGTAAGCATGTGAACCACTGCCAACCTGAAGATTGTAATCCGGTTCGGGAATTCCCATTTCGTCAAAGAAGACCTTTGACATGTTGTCATCGTAATGTTGGCCTGTGTGCACAATAAGTTCCTGTAGCTGACTTCCGAATCGTTCCCTTATCGCGCGATTGATCGCAGAAGACTTAATGATCTGCGGCCGGGCACCCACTACTGTCAGGATCTTTTTCATAGCAATAAGCTTCTTAATTCACGAAGATAGCCATAATGGACAAAAAACGGGTATGTGCAATAGTCAGAGATGCAATTCTCAACAAATGATTAATTTTCGGGCAATTATCCAAGACGATGAAGAAATTTGAATACAAACTGATCACTTTCAAAACCAAGGGAG
>JBKCAB010000171.1:0-836 GCA_046307935.1 Bacteroidota bacterium
ACATTATTCAGTGTCAGGTTGCGAAACAGATCATGGCCAATCCGGTTAATGTTCGCCTTAAAAATGTGGGTGATGCGATAAACACGAAATTCCCTGAATACAGCTCTGTCGTCTCTTTAGACGGATCATCGTTGTATTTCACTTCCAGAAGGTCCTGGCCGAATAATGAGTCACAGAATTTCAAGGATCTTGGCATCGACCAGTTCCCTGAAGATGTTTATGTTTCAACGTTGGATCAAGATTCTAACTGGATCGAACCTAAAATGCTCGATTTCTGCAAACCAAAAAGAAACGAAGCAACTATGGCAGTGAGTGTTAACGAAAGACGCTTGTACCTTTACGAAGACTCCACAGGATCCGGAGATGTTTACTTTTCAGATTTTTACACCGGAAAATTCAACGAAATTGATAAGCTTGATGAGAAAGGGGTGAATTCTGAATTCTGGGAGACACATGCGATGGTTTCACCAGATGGATCGAGACTTTTCTTTGTTTCTGACCGACCTGGAGGATTTGGCGGTCGAGACATATACATGTGCACACGCAACAATGACTCCTCTTGGTCTAATCCCATGAATCTTGGTCCCAAGGTGAATAGCGCGCACGATGAGGATGCTCCCTTTGTGTCAATAGACAACCGCAGACTGTACTTTGCGAGTAATGGAGAAAAAAGTATGGGAGAATTTGACATCCTGATGAGTGATCTGTTAGCCGATGGATCCTGGTCAGAATCCAGAAATCTGGGCTACCCATTCAATTCAACCAATGACGATGCATTTTACACAACCACGATTGATGGATTGACAGGTTACATGACCTCTATACGAAAAGGTGGA
>JBKCAB010000172.1:0-2263 GCA_046307935.1 Bacteroidota bacterium
AGAATGGCTGTGATTCCTATCCAGAATAGCCTTTTAAAGAGCGCTTCACCAACGTTTTTCACGGAAATTTCGTTCACTATGTGTCGTTTCTATCTTTTTTTCCGGACACATGATTATTTGATGTGTAAAGGAAACACTAAAAAGGTGAATTGGTTTTATTATGTTTGAAAAAAAAATAAACAACGCATGAAAAGAAAACTATTATTCGCAGTATCCTTGATCTCGGGACTTTCTTTCGGACAGTTCACTCAGAGCAACGAACCCGTTGTTGGCAATACCCTTAATTACTACCTCTGTGATTCCTTGGTGAATAATTATTCAGCAATAACAGGAACAGGGGTCACTTGGGATTATTCAACAATCGCTGGGGTATCGAATATCCAAAAGCTTTCGAGTGTGATCGATGCTGCAACCTCGCCCTACATCGCTGACTATACCGGAGCAGTGAAAGCCACACAAGTAGAGTCAGCCATTACTACTTTTTTCAGCTCAGATGCCAATGCACGAACTTCTCAGGGCTTTGTCTACAATGAGCCTACATTAGGTGAGGTGAAAGCAAAATGGTCTATTGACCCACAGGTAACCTATCAATATCCAATGGCTTACGGAGACGAGTTTATGGATCTTTACAGTGGGACACTTTCTTCAGATGTAGCCTCAAGCGACAATTGCAACGGGAAAAGTTATTCAAAGATAGATGGTCAAGGGACCTTGTTACTCGCGGGAAATTCCTACTCCAATATACTTCGGTTATGTCAGATCGACACAGCCAATGCTACACTGGTATTCGGTCAGATCACTGTCATTCGAACACAATATGAATATTATGACCTGGCCAATAATTCACTGCCTATCTTCACCCACAGCTCGATTGCCATACAAACGCCACTTGGAGCATTCGCACAGTCGATCGTATTGAGCAAAGATCAACCTACGGTGAATTTGTCTGTTGCGGAGAATGCACTTTCGAACGTGACAGTTCAACCCAATCCAGCGGAACAGTTTATCACCGTGAGTGGACTCGAATCAACTGCCGACCTGACCCTTTACGATCAGTCAGGAAGACAACTGCAGACGATCTCAGGTGTGGAAAACGGTCAGTCTATTGCTCTTGATGGTATCGAGAACGGTATGTACTATCTGATCATTTCTGACAACGCGACGAGAGCGGTAAGACAATTCATGAAATTCTAAAAGCAAACACCGCTTTATGAACCGCTCCTTGTGAGCGGTTTTTTTATTTCCGGAAAAATTGGTTCATTCCAGTTGTTACATTTGACCTGCATGTGCATTATGAACCCGTAATATGAAAAGGTGTATTTTTTTAGCTCTTTCTTTAATGCTCAAATTGAGTGCTGCTGCTCAGCTCAATGAGGGACTTACAGCTGAAGAACGGGCATACCTTTACCACGTAGTCAAAAAGAGTGAAATACTCGACAACAATATTGGCAGATACTTCGACTATCGCGGACCTGTAATTTACCTCCCAAACAAAAATGTCAATTATGATTCGATTGAGCTGATCATTCTAAATCAACCTGAGTTACTGATCATACGAAAAGAGGAGATTGCGCGATCACCAAAAGGAATTTTAGGCGAAACATCCAACAAAATGGCAATGTGGGAGCTGAACAAGGTACTTCTGGCGAAGCGCATCGGAGAAAAGGAACTTGAACCCTATCGGACGAAATACACCGCGTTCGAAAAGCTCCTCATGCAGAACCTTCCCGAGGATGCAAAAAAAATGAAAGATGACCAGCTTCAGCCTCATCCCAAGATCATTCAACTTCTAAATCCGGGACTGACATTTGATGACAAGCTCGACTTTATTGAAACCCTGCGATTCAAAGATGCGAACACGGATAAAGCAGTGATCGATGCGATCAGCATTGCCATAAACGACTACGTCGAAAGTCGCACACTAGAGATCTTCCGATCCCTTGGTGGACAGGTCGATCACTTCGAGAATCACCTCGTTGCAGCCGGGGATGGATCCTCAACCACAGGAATGCTGAACGAGAAAGAACGTGACGACAAAGGGAGATGGAATCGAGGACTCCCAAAAGCAGTCGGACTCTTCCCCTATCAGACCAAAATAGAGGAAAAAGGTGAGAAGAAAAAAGAGCTGGTTGTTGAACCGATGCGCTATGCCACACTGGACATGAGTACGGTCGGTCAATCCCGTCTTACGCAGCTGCATTTTGATGTCTGGGGTTACAATACAGAAAAGCAGACAACAGTAGTGATCGAGAAGAACGGATTG
>JBKCAB010000173.1:0-4524 GCA_046307935.1 Bacteroidota bacterium
CTTCTTGCATTCAGTGGTGAAGTTTATCGCGGTCTTGATGCCCGTTCGTTATCCGAAAATGAATTACTTCAGGCAAATCAGAAATTACGCATTTTATCGGGACTCTATGGTATTTTGAAACCAAATGACCTCATGTATCCTTACCGCCTCGAAATGGGTACAAAGTGGATGATCACTCCCAAAGTGAAAAATTTATATCACTTCTGGGGGAAGAAGCTGTCACAACACTTGAATAGCGAGCTTAGTGAGGGAGAAGAAATAGTCAATCTGGCATCATCTGAGTATTTCAAGGCGATCGATCAGAAGTTGTTAAAGGCCCGAGTGATCACTCCGGTGTTCAAGGAATTTAAAAACGGTGAGTTCAAAATCGTAATGATGTATGCGAAACATGCACGTGGGGCGATGGCACGGTACATCGTTCAAAACAATATCAGCGATCCGGAGGAATTGAAATTGTACAACGTCGACGGGTATCAATTTGATGTGAACAGCTCAACCGAGGATAAATGGGTGTTTGTAAGGGGGTGATTCGTTAAATACCGGTATCGCTTTTGTCGATCACATCCCAGGTATGATCAGCCAATAAGCGAACCGTAGCGATCCATTCGAAAGAATGCTTGGAGCGTCCCCATTGTTCCGGAGCAATAAGCGAAAGCAGGTATGTTCCATTTGCCTTTCGGTAAAGGTGGTAGGTATGATTTATGAGTGGTTCGAAACGCATTTCGGACTGGTAGATGAACTCGGAGATCGATTTTCTGTCCTGAAGTTTTTTGGCTTGCTCGGCAAGAAGCTGCATTTGCTCGTAGATCTGGTTGAGCTGCATATCTGTTTGGTGTTCCATCGCTGAAAGCGCACGACCTTTGATCTTTCCCTGATCTTCCGGTTTAATCAACGCGCTTCCTGAGTGATGGGCATATTCCAAAGAATGCGGATTCTCCGTGATCTTATCCCGATCTATTGGGTTGATGAATTCTTCCTGATCCATGATAAAAGAACACATATATTTAGGTATTGTTCTGTATCCATTTCAATGTTCAGCGCATAGGTTGCTCAATGTGAATTGACGAATGAGACGAATCACTTCCGTTTTTTGCTCCAGGTGGGGATGATGTCCGCAATCAGGAATGAGCTTTGTTTCGCAATATCCTTTCAAAGCAGATTGGATCAACTCGAGTTGTTTGGATGTACCATATTGGTCGTTCGTGCCCTGGATGGCAAAAACTGGTGCTGTAATTGTGCTGATCTCATGCGTAATATCCCAATTGGCAAAATCATCGGAACTCCAGGTGTTAGCCCAAGCGTAGAATAGTGCGTCAGTTTTTTCACCATGAAATGAACGCAGCTTTTCGAGTTTACCTGCCTTAAATGCGTTAACTGCCGGTCCGATCCCCGCGATCGTTTCCGGTTCATTGATAACATGCGCTGCTATAGTAATGATGGCTTTTACTCTTTTAGGGTATTTTGCACCGTAAAGCAATGCGATTGATCCACCATCCGAATGTCCGATTAGAATTACCTTCTGATCTGATGAGAGTACTGTATCCAGAAAGGCGGGGAGCTCATGCCATGCGTAGTGATGCAGATAGCGATGATCCCTTTGTTTGGAGAAGTGTCCTGATTGGCCATGACCTTGACGTTCATAGGTCAATCCGTCCATTTCAAGAGCTGAACACAACGCTTGTGGAAAGCCTCTCCATTGAGGAATGGATCCCAGGGCTTCATGCAGAAAGATAAGGATGATATCCTCCGTTGACTTATCAACTCGAATGGACTCGAAATGAAGCGCAGTATCGTGAATTTGAACGAAAGGCATGTCTCAATAAAAAAGGGACCCTTGGGATCCCTTTATGTAATGTCAAAAAAAGTCGATTAGTTTTTAACGCGTTCTACGTAGATCCCGGTGCGTGTGTCGATCTTGATCACTTCACCATTGTCGATGAACAATGGAACACGTACTTCAGCACCAGTTGCGATCGTAGCCGGTTTCATGGAATTTGTAGCCGTATCTCCCTTAACACCAGGTTCAGTATATGTGACCTCAGAAACGATATACATTGGTAATTCTACTACGAGAGGAGTTTCCTCTTCGGCATGGAAGAGAATGTTACAAGTCATTCCTTCCATTAAGAACAATGGTTTTTCGATCATTTTAGCAGGAATATTGACTTGTTCAAATGTCTCATTATTCATGAAGATATAGTCATTGCCTTCCTGGTACAAGTACTGGTATTCTCGGTTCTCGATACGGACGGTTTCAATCTTGTGCCCTGCTGAAAAAGTATGATCAAGAACCTTTCCGCTTTCGATCTGACGCATTTTGGTTCGAACAAACGCAGGACCTTTTCCTGGTTTTACATGCTGGAATTCGATGATCTGAAATAACTTCTCGTTGTGCTTGATACACAAACCGTTCTTGATGTCTGCTGTAGTTGCCATGTCTATTCTTTAAAACGCGGTAAAGATAAAGCAAAGATTTTGTAAACTCTCCGTCAAACGATTTGAAATTTGGCACTTACGCACAGATATTTTTTACATATTTGTTCAAAAGAAAAGTGAAGATATGCTTGAGCTGAAAGAATATTGGGAAAGCTTGTCCGGAGTGGGCAAAGTCAAGTTTGTTTTGAAGATCATACTTGTGATACTGGCTACATTGTTTTCTGTTTTCAACTGGCAGTCGGTTGAGTTGCATCTGATCTTTACAAAAGTGGCGCTTCCTCAAACGGTATTGATCGTGATCAGCCTGGTTGTAGGATTGATCATCTCATCGATCTTCGATTACAGGAGGTTTAAAAAGAAGGATCAAGAGATCAAGCGTCTGAAAGAGGAAATGGCTGAACAAAAGAAATTAGGTGCTCAAAGTTAAAACCCGATCATTCATCTCCATTTTCTTGAGGCTAACTTTCCGGCAATGAAGGCCATCGGAATGTAGGCAAGCGTCAGATCTGTGATTGTGAACCAGAGAGGAGATGGAACGATCGAAACCATCCATATACCACCAATTAGGAAGATGGCTCCGATGATCATTGAAAAGACCATTTTGTTTTTTTGAGCAATAAGCGCAGCGGTAAGTGATCCGGTGAGAGTACCAAGTGCATGCGCCAAAAAAGGCAGTATGTAGTGCTTGGGCTCGAATAGATGCATTGTGGCTTTCAATCCTTCATAGGTTGTGACGTCAGCACCCTGCGGTGGAGGGATGATCGAACCACTTGTCATGATAATACACATGTTTAGGATGTTTCCGATGATCAATCCAATTGCGATGGAGAGGATAGTTCTGGTCAGCTTCATACTATTGGAAATGGTATTAGTTGGTCATGTTTAGTGAGATCTAGTCAAGTATTTCACGCACTGAGTTCACATGTTCGGATGGAATCAGTAAATAATCGCCCTCTTCCTGTTGTGATCCGTATTCTTCAATAAGCTTAAAGTTTACGATCCCAAACTGTTGGTAATTCAGTCGTCCAAACATGGTCAGCATTTCTTCGCGATTCTTCTCAGCAATCTCGAGCTGTACAACCGGCCTAAATTTTTCGATTAACGGCCAGATTTCAAGAAAAACATTCAGCTCATAACCTTCGATGTCGCATTTCACATAATCCAGTCGATCCAATTTTGAAAGTAATGCACTTCCTTTGACAATCTTCACTTCTCTGGTGTCGTGTAGTTTCTTTTCTTCCTCGCTTTCCGCGATATGGGGGAGACCAGTTCGGATCATCCCATTCGATTTGGGCAGCACCATCGTGATCGAGCCTTCTTCGTTTCCCAGTGCGACATTGTACCGCTCTGAATTCGGATACTTGCGCATGAAATGGTCGAGAATTTCAAAGAACTGCGGTACAGGTTCGATAGAAATGACTTTTCCCCTGTGTGCAAGTCGAGCGAAGTTCCGTGAAAAATACCCCAGATTTGCACCGATATCAACGACTGTGTATTCAGGCTTGATCAACTTTTTTACTGCGTAATGGTATTTGAAGCGCTTATCATTCCGGAGCAAACCAAGATCGTACAAGAGGTAGAAAACCCTGTGCAGTAAACGTAGGTACTGTTTTTCAGAAAGGATACGATACAACAACTTTTTGATCGACTGCATGGCGACGAAGATAAAAGATTTCTGCCGAAAGGTTGATCACTGAACACACTTTAGACGTAAAAGCATGTATCTTTGTTGAACGGGTACAACCTCTGAGTTAGGTGCAGTGACCCCATCCGCTTTGCGGAGCCCATGCAGTTTCATTCTTGAAGCTTACTTTTATGACCATCAGGAAAGTCTCAGGTAAACAATGGCGGGCTGCATTCCGACCTGATTTTAGTTCGGAAAGAGAGCATATCGAACAGCAGATTACAACGGGTACCGGCAATCCTAAACGTGTTTTCTGAGGCTTCAGAAAACTATGCTGCATGGGTTTTTTATTCTACGACGAAAACCTTTTTTCGGGTGCCATCGCTATATTCATAGATTAGTGGAGTATTTGGAGTAGGATTAATCTCTCTTCCAAGTATATCAAGAACACGGAGTACCGAAGC
>JBKCAB010000174.1:0-2949 GCA_046307935.1 Bacteroidota bacterium
CGCCAATGTAAAAGGAATAATGGCCTTAAGATTCCAACTAAACAGATAATTCACCCAAGAAGGAACCGACTCGGTGATTGCAGCTCTCAGTTGAACCACTTCACTCAGCTTGAGCACGCCAAGTGCTCGGATCGATGGGAAACCCTGAAGATACAAGAAATGAACGATTACAGCCAATACACTCACAACGATCAATGTTCTGGTGTGACTGATGCTGTTCAGAAAAGAAGGCATTTTTACGACCTTCGGATGTAAATCCTTCTTTCTGAGTAAAAGGTAAAATCCCCAGTATGCCAAAGTAAAACTGCCAAAGTAAATCAACAGATTTCCCGTGTATTGGAAACCGGAAACTTCATGAACTCCGTAGGTAATAAGTAAAAAAACAAGTGTGTATGACCAGAATAGGCCATTAAACCGCGAAGCCGCCTTCACCTCTTCAAATCTGAGCAATCCGTTCTTTTTCATAGGTTCGCACCTGCCAGCTCAACAAAACGATGTAGATAACATAGGCAACAACATCAATTATCAGGTAAACGTAAAGAAATTCTGTTACACTTAACTCATCAAAAAAGAAAAGTGAACAGATCAACAGGAAATAACCCAGCTGCCACAAGCTGCTCCAAAGTATCTTTTCCAACGCATTGAATGTAATGGTCAGTGGCGTAACCAAAAATCTTAATCCATATGCCGGTATCAGTATAGTGGTCATTAGACCTGATAATTCCCATTTTTGACCAAAGAGCCAGGTGAAGATCGGAACACTGAATAGCATGCCCACCAACACAATGAAAACAGCACCAAAAGCCAGCATCATGAAAATGCGTTTCAACTCTGGCTCGATTGACCTTTTTTCGCGAATTCTGACAGAAATATCCTGAAATAAAACCTGTGAGATAGAAACCGAGATCAATGCCAATGGCAAAGCCATGAACATCCGCGATAAATCGAAGTTGCCGGTAACCTCGTCTCCATAAAATCTATTCAACAAAAGTATTGGGATGGATAAACTGACTGTATCCAATAAAGCAGGTAGTGCATTGTATTTCGGGAAACTAGAATATCTTCTGAGTAGGGCAATGATCTTTACTTTTTTCATACGACCAGGATGAAATCCACTCTTTGTTGCCTGATAATAGCTCGCCAAGAAATTCGTCAAGTCACCAATGATATTACCGAGTATCAATCCTGAGACCTTAAGGTTGAAGCCAAAACCAACCTGAGCACCACCTTCGGCAACTCGCCTGTACACCTTATTGAGCGAAGAGGAACGGAACTTCTTTTTTCGGATCAGCCAATAGTTCAATGTTTGTGCGCTTGAGAAAAGAAAAACAGACAAGGGCAAAAGGAGTAGCCATCGTCCCATGCTTTCGGGAAAAGCCAGCAAGGAAAGTATTGTATCCGAGAACAAGAGAAACACAAGAAACAAACAGAATGAAAAGCATAACGATATGAGCATACTCCCAATAACCAGATTTGCAGCATCTTCATCTTTTTTTGGAAGCATCACTGTACTGTCATACTTTAGAGAGGCTATCGAGTAGAATACACTGAGCAGCGTTGCATACAGTGCAAGTATTCCAAAGTCAGAAGGCTCATAAAGTCTCCTCAGAAAAGGCTGGAGAAGGATCGGGAATAGCTGAGCGACTACAGTTCCTGTGATCAGTGTGAACGAATTTTTTACGAATTCGATCTTTGTCAGCTTTTGAGTGAATTCTCGGATCATTTAGCGACTTCTTGCAAGCATGGCAGGTGCAAGCTTTGATAAATATACTTGTTTTTAACGTCTTATTACCGTGCTAAATCTACTGTAATAAAGGGACAGTGGAATAATGACCAAATGAAGAAGCACCATGGCTACCGAAACAAATATCAATATGTTTTCGAAATCATATGTATCTCCATAAAGAAAGGGGATCAATCCAAATCCCGTCAGCTGAAGTATCGAACTAGTGAGTCCGATGAAAAAATACTCTTTTTGACGGTTGAGGAGTAGCGGTATATGACTCACCGGCGACATGATAAAATTAAGCATGAGCCAGCAGGACATGATCTCGGAATAGCGTCCTGAAGTGACCCATTGTTCACCGAATACAACTGAGAACAAGTCCTCACCGAAAAAGAAAAGTAATCCAAAGGGCAGTATTGAAAGTGCAAAAAGGACCCAAATGGTCCGTTTGAGCAAGTCGGTAATGCGTTCTCCACGGTTGATCATTTCTGCACATCTGTTGTAGAATACCTGTCCGATAGTTGTTCCGATCAGGATCAATGGTAGTCGCAACATAGAATAAGATAAACTGTACGAACCGAATACATCACGTGAAAAAAAGAAAACTATCAGGGATGCTACCAATAGATCTCTGCCCATATCGATCAGTGCGTGCGGAAGACTAACCAATGGGAATTCACGGTATTGTCTTGTTAAAACAGTTGCTTTAGCCACCGAAAGTTCATTCTGATCCTTCTTTTTTATTTGCACAAACTCTGCTACAAAAACCAAACATGATAATCCATATCCAATGAGTGATCCAATGAGTAATCCGAAAGTCCCCATTCCCGTCAGTCCAAACACCCATTTAAGCGCGTTGGAGCTGATCGAATTGATGATCTTCGATTGTGAAATGGTCCTGAATTGTTTTTTACGGATGGCCCAATTGGTCCCAATGTTGGTGAAAACGACAAAAAAAGCACTAAAAACACTGATAAGCACCCATACTAAAGTATCTACCACAGATGAACTCATTAAACTGAATAGTATTCCAAGGATAAGGGAACCGATGAGCATAAGTAAGGAGATGCGTAATGCTACTCTGTAGAGTATGAATGAATGACGATCGCTTTTTGGCAATGGAATGGACAACTCGTAACGCAGGGTGGCAACTGTTGTTAAAAATCCGATGATCCGGACATACATGCCAAGATCGCCCATTTCTTCCGTTGTATACAAACGTG
>JBKCAB010000175.1:0-14125 GCA_046307935.1 Bacteroidota bacterium
GATCAGACCTTCTTTCGCTTCATTCTCACCACGTTTCGCAGCGATCTTCTGTCCTTTCTTACGAAGAATATCAACGGCTGCTTCGAAATCTCCATTTGCTTCAACAAGCGCATTCTTACAGTCCATCATTCCTGCACCAGTCTGTTGGCGCAATTTGTTTACATCTGCAGCAGTAATTGCCATAGTGTTCAATATTTAGTAATTGAATAATTAATCCTTGTTCTCTTCTGCGGGAGCTTCTTCAGCTACCTCTGCCTTCTTAGCTTTCTTCTCAGCTACCGGCTGTTCTGCTTCGTCTTCCTTGTCAGCACCTTTTACTTTACGCTCCTCAAGACCTTCCTTGATTGAACCACAGATTGCATCCAGAATGATCGAGATCGACTTCGTTGCATCATCATTGGCAGGGATAGGGAAATCAACCAGCTTAGGGTTTGAATTCGTATCGACCATGGCGAATGTTGGAATGTTAAGACGACGTGCTTCGCTCAGTGCAATGTGCTCCTTGAGGATATCCACAAGGAAGATAGCCGCCGGCTGACGTGTCATCTCTGCGATCGAACCAAAGTTCTTTTCGAGCTTCTCACGCTGACGTGTTTTGAACAAACGCTCTCGCTTGTTGAGCGTATCCCATGTTCCGTCCGTCTTCATCTTATCGATGGTTGTCATTTTACGAATCGACTTGCGGGTGGTCTGGAAGTTGGTAAGCATACCACCTGTCCAACGCTCCGTTACGAACGGCATGTTGATCTCTGCTACTTTTCCTGCTACGATTTCTTTAGCTTGCTTCTTTGTTGCTACGAAAAGGATCTTTTTACCCGACTTTGCGATTTGCTTCATCGCCGCGCATGCCTGATCAAGGTGTGCGATTGTCTTATTAAGGTCGATAATGTGGATTCCCTTCTTCTCCTCGAAGATGTACGGCGCCATTGCCGGGTTCCATTTTCTTTTGAGGTGACCAAAGTGAACACCTGCTTCCAACAAAGATTCGAAATTTACTTTTGACATGTTTTTGTTTTTTAATTGTTTACGTTCCTTAGTAATGCATCAACGTACAAAGGGTCCGAAATGGAGGGTACTTCGTCGTTTGGATACTAAACAACTGCCAAATTCTATTAACGCTTAGAGAACTGGAATTTCTTACGCGCCTTCGGACGACCCGGCTTCTTCCTTTCAACCATTCTAGGGTCACGGGTCATAAGGCCTTCTGCCTTAAGAAGCGTCTTGTTCTCATCTGCAACTTCTACAAGTGCACGCGCAATGCCTAAACGGATCGCCTCAGCCTGACCGTTGATACCACCACCCATTACGTTCACTTTCACGTCATACTGACCTGTAGTGTTCGTTAGTTGAAACGGCTGCTCGATCTTTGACTGCAGAACCGAGATTGGAAATGCTACTTTGTAGTCCTTATTGTTCACGGTCACTTTTCCTGTTCCCTTTGAAAGGTAAACACGTGCAACCGAAGTTTTTCTTCTTCCCAGTGTATTAACTGTTTCCATGCTATTAATTGAATGTATCCAGGTTGATCAGCTCGGGTTTCTGCGCATCATGCTGGTGCTCAGTTCCGGTGTAAACCTTCAGATTTGTAAATAATCTTCTTCCCAGCTTGTTCTTCGGCAACATACCTCGCACAGCCTTTTCAATAAGGCGTTCAGGATGCTTTTGGAGCATTTCCTGTGCTGTTGTGATGCGCTGTCCACCCGGATAACCCGTGTAACGAACATACTCTTTGTTCTCAAGCTTTGTTCCTGAGAATGCTACCTTCTCCGCATTGATAACGATCACGTTATCTCCGCAGTCGGCGTGTGGCGTGAAATTCGGCTTGTGCTTGCCGCGTATCAGCTTCGCCACCTTGCTTGCCAATCGACCCACAGTCTGGCCCTCAGCATCCACAACAAGCCACTTCTTATCAGCGGTCTCCTTATTGCCGGAAACGGTTTTGTAACTTAGTGTATCCACAATTCTACTTTTAAAATAAGACAATTCCCCTAATTTGGGGGTGCAAAGATATGATTTCTGTTTTTATTAACAAACGAAATCTGAAAAAAAGAAAAGGACATTTCCCGTTCGCGTTAACAACTTGGCAAAGTGTCGCGAAATGTGACCGTAAGAATCATTTTTTCTTGAACGCGTTTATGGCATTCACGGTGAATTCACTCAACACCAACTTACCACTCATTCCAGCGCGTTCATCAAGCAAGCTGTCCCAATGGTCTGTTCCTAGCCAGAAAGCTGATTTCAGTAATGCCATCGCCTCAGGATTCGAAGATGCCAATTTATTGGCAAGGCGGTTCAATTCTGCGTCCATTTCCTCAACCGAATCAAACACATCTGTGAAGAGACCTTTGCGCTTTGCCCATTCAGCACTTCGCCACTCGGTGGCATTGATCGCCAACTCGCTCATTGCCGAAAGCCCGATCTTTCGTTCAACAGCCGGACCAACTACAAATGGACCTATACCAACTGCAAGTTCAGAAAGTTTAACATCCGCATTTTTCGTTGCTAAACAATAATCAACAGCAGAAGCCAGTCCAACACCTCCTCCTACGGCCTTACCCTGAACGCGACCAATGATGAACTTAGGCGCTTTGCGACATGCATTGATCACATTTGCGAATCCCGAAAAGAAGACCTTTCCGGTCTCCAGGTCACAGATCGAGATCAACTCATCGAAGCTGGCACCTGCGCAAAAAGCTTTCTCTCCTGAGGAGCGCAAAACAATTACCCTGACACGGTCATTATTTCCTAAATCTGTTATGGTGTCGGCCAATTGCCTGAGCACTTTCCCCGGAAGTGAGTTGCTTAATGGATGTCCGAACTCAATGGTACCTATACCATTTTCACTGATTTCGAAGCTCACATGACCTTGATCGATCGCTGACATAGCCGTTAATCTCTGTTCGGTTTATCAAACGATCCCCCTCCCTGAGCACCTCCTCGGAACTGACTGCCTGTATTACCGCCTTCCGTCCGGCCATGACCTTGATCCGGTCGCCTTCTGTTATCGTTGGAATAAGGCTTCTTGAAATGCGGAGACTTTTTCCCCGGAACCTGTTCTTTTTTTTGTGGACGATTGGCCTTAGGCGAAGCTATTTTAACATCCAGTTTTCGTCCGTTGACCTCTAAACCATTAAGCGCTTCGATCGCGTTAATGGCTTGTTCAGCACTTTCCATTTCCACGTATCCGTATCCTTTTGATTTTTTTGTTTCCTTGTCATAAACAACGTGCGCATAATGCACGGGCCCAAAGGCTGAAAATGTGGTCTTCAGGTCTTCCGAAGTAATTCCCCAATCAAGATTTGCAATAAAAATATTTACCATTTAGATCAATTGTCGTGTAATAATCTCCTTATTTCAATGTGAAGCTGTCCGAACCGATCAGACTACCATCACAGTAGATCTTGACCTTATAATTTCCTTTGACTACATTCTCTCCTTTCAGGTCATAATAGATGGTGACATCAATTCGCTGATTGTTGTAATTGATCTCTTTGGAGTCTGAGAAAGGTATACTTCCCTGATCGGTTTGAATTACATTGCTCGAACGCGTTTGCATTGTTTTTCCATCCGGACTGATCACTTGGAGGTACACGTTGCGATTGCCAGGCTTCGCGATCGGATTCTCACTGATCGTAAAGCTGGACTTGAACTGAACCACATTGCGGGCACGATTCGTCTCTTCAGTTGTGTTATTCAGACGCATTTTAAGACCTACGGAATTAAAGCTGTATGCTTGCAACTTAGAACCCTTACGAACTTGTTCTGCACTTTCTTCTGCTTCTTGCCTGTACTGATCACGTTCTGTCTTAGTTGAGGACAACTCAGCACTCGTCTTGTCAAGATCCGAGGTCAGCTTAACGTTCAGTGTATTCAGGGAATCGATCTGTTTTACGTATCCTTTCATGATGTTACGCAACGTCTCGTTCTCTTTTTTCATTTTGTACAACTGCTGGGCCGACATCTTTTTGTTGCTTTCGAGCTCATCGATCAGGGACTGGATCTTCGCTTTTTGCACATTTAGACTATCTGCCTTGGTTTTATCTTTCTCAATCAGCGCGTCATACGTCTTCAACATGTTCTGAAAATCCGTCTTGAGATCATTGGACATATTTCCTACATAGCCCTGAAGCATTTGATTCATACCTTCCATATCTGCAAGAAGCGTCATGTTCTCGTTGGTGCAATCGTCCAAAGCGCTTTTCTTTTTGGACAGAAGAACAGCCATCACTGCCATTCCGATCAGCAAAAGCACTATGATCGCTACAAAGGGTAAGTTCGATCGTTTGGGAGATTCTTTGAATTCAGACATATTAAGGCGTTACGAATTACTTGTCAAAGTTAAGAAATAGATCATGAGTAAGACAAATCAAAGGTCGTTTTTAGCATCAACAGACCGAAACATTTTCAACAGTAAAGTGTCCATTAATTCTTCTTCTGATCCCAAGGGTGTTCAGATTCTGCAGAGCAGGCGGCAATAGTTCATCAGGAAAGTTCTGGAAGGTCACCGGTCGAAGGAATCTTCTTATCGACTCCGGTCCAACAGCAGTGAACCGAGGATCTGTTGTTGCCGGATAGGGTCCGCCATGTGTCATAGCACCACATACGGCAACACCAGTAGGTACCCCATTCCAAATGATCCTACCCGCCATTTCCTCGAATCTGCTTACAAGACGCATATAAAACGCACGATCGTAGTCTTCGGAAAACAGACTGCAGGTGAGCTGTCCGTGCAAAACATCCAAGCAACGCTGAATATCATCGGAGGAGTTACAGTGAACAAGCAATGAGAACGGTCCGAAAACTTCTTGATTCCATTCCGGATTGGCGAGAAATTGATCGGCATTGATAACTGCCAGGGTATTGGACCCGACGTTCAATCCCTTCCCTTCGGAGGCATAATGCAGTTCGCCACTTCTTGCTAGAGCATCGTTTCGCAAACTTTCATACCGTTGGCACATTTGCGGAGAGAGCATGACCTTAGCCACTTTTGCTGTGATCTTTTGACCCAGAAGCTTTTCGAAAGTTCGCTTTCGATCTTCCTCAACAAATATCAATCCCGGTTTTGTGCAAAACTGACCCGCATCAGCTGTAACCGATTCGGCAAGTAAATCGGTAACCTTCTCTGTGTTGAATTCGACCACATCACGAAGAACGATCACCGGATTAAGACTGCCCATCTCTGCAAACACAGGAATCGGTTCTTCCCGAAGTGCGGCAAGCTTGTAGAGTGCCATTCCTCCGGAAAAGCTTCCCGTGAAACCCACAGCTTTCACATCCGGATGTTGCACGAGATATTGACCATGATCAAATCCGTGAGAATTGATACTTGAAAAAACGCCCTCCGGCATACCCGTTTTCCGTGCAGCAGTGACAATGGCAGTGGCAACCAATTCGTTCGTTCCGGCATGAGACGGATGCACCTTTACGATCACCGGACAACCGGCCGCGAGAGCTGAGGCCGTATCCCCACCGGCAGTGGAATAAGCAAGCGGAAAATTTCCCGCACCGAATACGACAACAGGACCAATTCCTTTCATCATCCTTCTGATGTCGATCCGTTTTGGCGAAAACCCCGTTTCGACCAGATCAATAGAAACGTCGAGCCAATCTCCTTTAACAACCTCTTTCGCAAATGCGCGCAATTGATCAACTGTGCGTGTTCGTTCTGCGATCGCCCGCTGAAGCCCCAAGCCCGATTCATTGCAGTAACGATCAATTAAGAAATCGCCCAACGACTCTATTTCATCAGCAATGGTATTGAGAAATTGAGCGCGGTCAACAAGGGTCGTAGAGGCAAAAACGCTGAAACATGATTGGGCGAGTGCAATGGATAAATCCACTTCCTCTATTGTGGCTTCTGTAAAACTTACTTCTAAGTTGTTACCTGTAACGGGATCGATCGTCTGGAAGGTGGCCGAACCAAGAGCGGAACGTTTATATCCGATGAAATTGGCACCGGTCATCCGCAAGTGTCAGGCCTCTGTTACCGTATAAGAATAGCTCTCCATGATCTGGTTGGCAAGAAGCTTTTTACAAGCTTCCTCCACTTTTTGCTCCGCAATCTCTTTGGATGACGCATCAACAAAGAGTCGAACATGACGACCGATACGTACACCATCGATCTCAGAAAGACCGATATTTTTCATGCTGTTCGTTACCGCCTTTCCTTGTGGATCAAGAAGCGCATCCAAAGGCATTACATCGATCTCTGCTTTAAATTTCATGCTGCTCGGTTTTATTTGTTCTGCTTTCAATAACAGAAAATATCAGGTACAAAAATACAATTATTGGGATTGCCCACACCAGCAGAATGACAATTAGTGCTGTTGACAAACCCAGGAAAAGAAATCGTATCTCGTTGCCTTTGTATTTGAAGTGCTTGAATTTCAAGGAAAAGAGGGGTAGCTCACTGATCATCAAGGTGGACATTAGTACAATCAGAGCGCAAAGTACATACGGATTGAAAATGACCTCTTCTAAAAGGAGACTATTGTTCACAGACCAAAAATCGAACTGTGTCCACATGAGCATCGGAAAGAACATAAAGAATAAAGTGTTCAATGGCGTAGGAACACCGATGAAAGAATCTGTTTGTCGTGCATCGATATTGAATTTTGCGAGCCTGAACAAGGCCATAAAAGGTATATAAAGTGCCGCTAAGGGCAGGTATTTAATGGATGCATCCATGTCATTCGGAACACCATAAAAGAGCGCATTGATCCAGGCGTTCAACTCAAAATGTACAAAAGAATGAAAGCGAGATTCAGTTATTGTGCCATCCATGTAGATCGCTGAGATCATCACAACCATCATGATAATGCCCGGGGCTACTCCGAAAGTAACCAGATCTGCAAGAGAATCCAGCTGTTTTCCTAAATCGCCACTCAATCCAAGTTTTCTGGCAAGAAAACCGTCCAGAAAATCGCAGACCAGACCAATAAAAATAGCGAGAGGAGCAAGATCAATCCTTCCGGATAGTGCCAAAATAATAGCAAATACGCCGCTCAGCATATTCAAGGCAGTCAATATATTGGGGATACTAAACATTTTAAATACTAAATTCTTGTTCATTACCCGAGACAAATGGTAGTTTTGAACTATATTTACGTCTCAGAGCCGATTCAGTTTTAGACAAAGAACACAATTTTTTGGGTAATATGCTGTTATTGCGGAGTAAAATTCAAAAGTCCATGTTTCGGAAACTCCCCGTTGTCTTTATCCTGTTCCTTTCGATACCGGTTCATTCAATTTTCTGTCAGGAAGAAAGTCTTGCTCCAAAATATTCGAATGAATTCCTGTCCATCGGTGTTGGGGCAGATGCATTAGGATTGGCAAATGCTGTAGCAGCTCAAACGGGTAGCGTTACTTCAGGGTACTGGAATCCGGCAGGACTAACAGCCGTTGACAAATGGCTAGAGATCGGACTGATGCATTCTGAATATTTTGCCGGAATATCCAAATACGATTATTTAGGCATTGCGCATGCAATCGATGAAAAAAGCACTTTCGGATTTTCAGCTATACGCTTTGCTGTCGATGATATACCGAATACAACCCAACTTATTGATAATAATGGCAATATCAATTACGATAACATAACAACCTTTACTGCCGCTGACTATGGATTTTTATTCTCCTATGCGAGAAAATTGAATGTACCCGGACTTTCGGTAGGTGGAAATTTCAAAGTGATCCACAGAAGAGTTGGTGATTTCGCCAGATCGTGGGGCTTCGGACTTGATGCCGGAGCGCAATACGCATGGAAGGAGAATTGGAAATTCGGACTTGTTGCAAGGGATGTTACTTCAACTTTCAACGCATGGATCTTTGACCTCAGTGATGAAATGCAGGAAGTCTTTGTAGCAACGGGGAATGAGCTACCTCGAAATGGGCTTGAGCTCACGCTTCCAAGATTGATCCTTGCCGGTCATGGTAAATTCCCGATCGGCCAAAAAGGTATTTATGCCGCCTCTGAATTAGACCTAGACATTACCACCGATGGAAGAAGAAACACACTGATCAGAACCGGGCTGATCTCAGTAGATCCTCATCTTGGAGTGGAATTCGGTTTCAAAAAGATAGTAGCCGTTCGGGGCGGAGTGTACAATTTTCAATACATTAAGAATACGGACGGCAGCCAGTCTCTGAATTTCCAACCTAACATTGGCATTGGACTCAATATCAAAAACTTCCATATTGATTATGCTTTTTCTGATATTGGTGATGCATCCGTAGCCTTGTACTCTCACGTCATATCGATAAGACTGCTTTTGGACAAACCCAAAAACATGCAATAAAATGGTTAAACGGCTACTGATCATACTACCTCTGCTGCTCATTGTATCGCTTTCAAATGCGCTGATTGGACAGACATACGGTAATGAATGGATCAATTATGGCCAAAAGTACTATTCCTTTAAGATCACTGCTTCTGGCATTCACCGTATCGATTACAATACACTTGTAAACGCCGGTTTACCCATTACTTCAATTAGTCACCAAAACTTACAACTATTTGGAAAGGAGCAGGAATTACCCGTACACATCGAACTGGGAAGTGACGGAATATTCGGGCCCGGAGATTACCTGTTGTTCTATGCTGAGCGCAATGACGGTTGGCTGGACTCAACGCTCTATGCTGATCCTTCCTCTCAAGGGAATCCAAAATACAGCCTTTACAACGACACCATAAATTATTTCCTGAGCTGGAATGGTTCAAGCTCAAATCTCCGGTATCAGGTTGAATCGGATCTAAATTTTGATGCATACACGCCTGCCTCCCATATTTTGTTTGAGTCCAGTAACTTCTATTCCGATGCGTACAATGAAGGAGAGAAAACCTCCGATGCTTCCAGTTCATCCTACACCCCCGGTGAAGGCTGGGGAATGCCAATGGTAAACGGCGCATCAGGATATACCTTAACGATCAATGCAAGTACTCCCTCGGTTTACAGTGGTCCTGACGCCAGTGCATGCAGGTTTCGCGCAGTTTCGGTATCGAATTCCAATGCAGCATTTACGGGTCTGGGCAACCACCATCTTCAGTTCACCATCGGATCATCGAATTTCGTGATCGTGGATACGATTTTCACCGGATACAAAGCCATTCGAATGAACAAACCTTTTGTTCCATCGACTCTAAGTTCCGGTATTACACCACTGAAGTGGAATATCATAGGTGATCAAGGCGCATTGACGGATTTTCAATCGTTGAACTATTGGTCTATAACATACCCAAGATCACCTGACCTTGGAAACCTCAATAAAATTGTATTCTCCGTTCCGAATAATCCTTCAGAACCAAAGATCCGTCTCGACTTCTCCAATGTAACCTTCTCTGAACCGATACTGTTGTCACATGGATCTATTCCGCGAATTCTACCTTTGATCGCTGATGCCGGTGTGTACAAAACACTAATTCCAAATGATCCAGGCAACATCGAGCAGTTCGTGATCTATCAGGACCTCCCCACCGTAACTCCGGTAACATCGCTTTCAGCAGTCAATGGAACCGGATCATTCAACGATTTCTCCCAATTCAATGCTGAAAATGCATTACTGATGATTTACCATCCGGCACTGCAGGGTGCAAGTGTTGACTATGCTGCATACAGACAGAGCACTGAGGGTGGTGCCTACAATGTAATTCTGGCGAAGATCAATGAATTGTACCTTCAATTTGGTGGCGGAATAGATAAACATGTGAACGGAATACGCCGTTTTGCTCAGTTCATG
Source organism: Bacteroidota bacterium (assembly GCA_046307935.1). Lineage (GTDB taxonomy): Bacteria > Bacteroidota > Bacteroidia > Flavobacteriales_D > Crocinitomicaceae > M0103. Next base: position 9,736 of record JBKCAB010000175.1, read on the forward strand.
TACGATCAAGCGACTGTAAAACCAGTCGGTCTTTTCCTCATGGGAAAAGGCATTCGAGAAGCGAACATTGGGGGTTTAATGACGGTTGGTCCAGGTTCCCGAAAAAATTCAACGAATTATGCAGCCAACCTGATTCCATCATTTGGCCAACCTTCGAGCGATGTTTTCATTACTTCCCGCCTTCCAGGTACGAGTGTCTGGCAACCACTGATACCTACTGGCAGGATCTCAGCTATTGACAACCAAGAATTGGCTGACTACCTCGACAAAGTAAAGCTTTATGAAGGCGAACAGAAGCCGGATCAGGTTTACAGTTCAGAAACCAAAGACTGGCAGAAACAGATCATCCATTTTGTAGGTGGAAGCAATCAGTCACAGATCATCAGTTTTGGCAGCTACATGGACGCTATGGAAGGTGTCATTGAGAATCAATTCTTTGGTGGAAATGTGACCAAGCTGGCCAAAACAGGAAGTGATCCATTGAGCCCTACCCAACTCCAGTCAGTAATGGATCGAATCGAACAAGGAGTGTCATTGGTGACGTATTTTGGACATGCATCATCCACAGAGTCAGGATTCGAAATAAACATAGATGATCCAGAAAATTGGAATAACTATGGTAAATACCCGATCATGCTTACCAATTCCTGTTACAACGGGAATATATTTCAAAGCAACCGCTCGAAATCGGAGGAATTTGTGAATATCCCTGATTTTGGTGCCATCGCATACATCGGTAATGTGAACCTCGGTTTTGCGAACACGTTGTTCAACTACTCCTATGAGCTTTACCGACAGTTCTCATTGGCTAACTATGGAACGACACTTGGCCAGCAAATGAAGAATACGGTTGGTTACATCGAAGGTTTTGGGAACAATCTGCTCTACGAAAGTACCGCATCGCAAATGGTTCTCAACGGGGATCCTATGATCCGACTCAATTCACATGAACGTCCGGAAATAGAGCTGAGATCACAAGCGGTAGGATTTACTCCGGAGGACATTGATCTCACAACTGACTCAATCCAAATAAGTATTGAATTAAAAAATCTTGGTAAGTCTATCCTTGACACTTTCTCTCTTGAGATTACCCGAGATTTTCCCGGATCAGAGCTAGATTCCGTATATCAGTTCTACATTCCATCGCTGCATTATACGAAGGTACATACCTTTAAAATGCCGGTTCAACCAAATATCGGAGTTGGAATCAACACCTTCCATGTCAAAGCTGACCTTCCGACATTCATTGATGAGCAGTACGATGAAGTGAACAACAATCAAATCAGTAAAACACTATTTGTAAATATTGCAGGTATTGAACCGGTCATTCCGTTCGACAATGCTGTTGTTCCAAATGATAGTGTGACCGTGAAAGCATCTACCATTGATCCTATCGCACCTTTCAATACGTGCCGATTTGAAATAGACACAACAGACCTCTTTAACAGTCCATTCCTGAGATACGCCACAGTAAGCGGACTTGGTGGTGTCAAAGAAGTGCATCCATCCCAGTGGATCTCTGTAGCGAGTAATGCGTCGGCTCCCTTGATCTGTACCGACAGTACAGTTTATTTCTGGCGCGCAGCAATAGATGAACCTAATCCAACTTGGAGAGAGCGCTCTTTCCAGTATATTCCGGGAAAGGAAGGCTGGGGACAAGATCATTTCTTCCAATTCAAGAAAAATGATTTTGATTTTATCGATTACAATCGTGATGACAGAGAGCGCGATTTCTTTCCCGAAACTCATTTGCTGACCTGCACGGTGAAAGCCTCGGGGGCGGTGCCAGACATCTACGAAAATGCCTTCTATATTGATGGTCAGCAGATCGACTATGGTATTTGTTTTACCAACCCTTCATTCCATGTTGCAGTAATAGATCCATTGACCTTCCAAACCTGGAGAACAAATTACAACAATCAATATCCAAACAATTCATTCGGCAATGTAAATGACGGTTCCGCCTGCGGGCCGTGGGCCTGGGATGCATTTATCTTCAGACAAGACAATGCTTCACAGATCGCAAATTTTTCCGATATGGTTCTGAATGAAGTTCCGGACGGTCATTTCCTGCTCATATACACTCCAGGCACTGCGCGCTATGATCTTTGGGATGCACTAGACCCTTCGGTATATGCCACTTTTGCTGCACTTGGCTCTGACAGTATTTACGCAGGAAGACCGAATCGACCGTTCGCTTTCTTTACGCGCAAGGGATTCCCCTCAACGAAAGTGGAGGAGGTAGCGCAATACCAAGGAGAAGATGTCAACCTGACTACGAATATGGTCGGTGCCGATTATATCGGTCAGGAAAGCTCAACGCTGATCGGTCCGGCAGCACAATGGAATGCCATCTTCTGGAAACAGGATCCAATGGAGCCAGGTTCTGCCGATAGTACTTCACTTCTTCTGGAAGGCGTTACAGCAGATGGTAGTTCACAGCTGATAACTCAATGGATTTTCACAGGAAATGACTCCATACTTAATTTGAATAACATCGTAAACGCAGAACAGTATCCCTACCTCAGGCTGCGTTCTTTTTACAAGGATTCAGTTACCTTCACTCCAGCTCAAATCGACTATTGGCATGTCTTGTATCAGCCTTTGCCTGAGGCAGCGATTGATGGTACAAATTCCTACACTTGGTTACCTGATACAGATACACTTGTTGAAGGTGAGGAAGTATCTTTTGCTGTCGACATTAAGAACATCTTCAACTTACCAATGGACTCTCTGTTGATCTCTTATTATATTACCGATCAGAACCAGGTTATTCACCCGATCGAGTATCCAAGGCAGGATTCACTTCTAGTTGGCGAATCCTTCAGGGATACGGTAAAGTTCTCCACAGCGGGACTAGCGGGAATTAACTCGTTCTGGATGGAGGTTAACCCTTATGTGAACGGTAGTCTCTGGATAACCGATCAGCCGGAGCAAGTGCATTTCAACAATCTACTACAGATTCCTTTCTTCGTGAATCGTGATACTCAAAATCCTATTCTCGATGTAACTTTCGACGGTCGACACATCCTGAATGGAGATATCGTTTCTCCTGAAAGTGAAATATTGATCACACTTAAAGATGAGAATCCGTACCTTATTATGAACAATGATGCGGATACCTCAAACTTTGGCGTTTATATTACCGATCCAGAAGGAGTACAGACGCGAATACCATTTGTTGACGGAACCGGAAATCAGATCATGCAGTGGATTCCGGCTGAACAACAGTTCAAGAAGTTCAAGATCATTTATCCCGCCATATTTGAAAAGAGTGGTAAGTACACCCTTCTGGTACAAGGTTCTGATAAGAGCGGTAACCTTTCCGGAGATCTCGAGTACAGAGTGAATTTTGAGGTTGTTCACGAATCGATGATCACACATCTGATGAATTACCCTAACCCCTTCAGCACGAGTACAAGATTTGTATTCACACTGACAGGCACAGAGGTGCCGGATGATCTGACCATTCAGATCATGAATGTAAGTGGAAGGGTCGTAAGAGAGATCACGGCAGACCAGCTGGGACCGATCCATATTGGTAGAAATATCACAGAGTTCGCTTGGGATGGAAAAGATGAATTTGGAGATCCCCTTGCGAACGGAGTTTACCTTTACAGGGTGAAGGCGTCGATCAATGGTGAAGAGATCAAACACCTAGAGTCCGGAGCAGATGCGCATTTCAAAAAAGGCTTCGGGAAAATGTACCTGATGCGCTAATCATGCTATTCAATAGCTTTGATTTCATACTTTTTTTCGTTGTTGTACTGAGCATTTACTGGACTGTTACTCTAAAGCTAAAATGGATAGTCCTGCTTGTTTCTAGTTTCATTTTCTATTCATACTGGAATCCTGTATTTACGTTGCTATTGTTATTCACTCTGGCCGTGAGCTTTTTTCTGGGAAAATACCTGATCGACCTTGAGGACAGGAATCGATCAAGAAAAGGTTTGATCCTTGGCCTCGTGCTCACCGGAGCGTCGCTCTTTCTCTTCAAATACTATGACTTTTTCAATACTGCTTTGTCGCACTTTCTGGCGTTATTCGGGTTGAACTATCAGCCAAGGACTCTAACGCTTATTCTGCCACTGGGAATTAGTTTTTATACTTTCCAGATCATGGCCTACATGATCGATGTGTACAAAAAAACGATTCGGGCTGAAGAGAATTTTTTCAAGTATGCGCTCTTCATCAGCTTTTTCCCGCAGCTTATTGCAGGACCGATAGAGCGAGCAAGACACTTATTACCACAGCTGAACAAAAGCAATTTCAGTCTGAACCGTGACAAGCTCAGTGCCGGATTACTGCTGTTTTTTTATGGACTATTCCTCAAGGTGGTTGTGGCCGATAATATCTCGCCCGTAGTCGACCATGTCTTCTCCTCTGCTGC
>JBKCAB010000176.1:0-5170 GCA_046307935.1 Bacteroidota bacterium
AAGGGCAAGGTTCATCAGCTGGGTAAGTGCAAGGGCAAAATGCTGTTCATCATTATTCCATTCACGCAATGATCCCAAGTGTTCAAAACAGATGATGCCTTTGAATTTTCCGCCCGAAATAATGGGGACCTCCATCATCGATCGAATGTCTAGTGGTTCAAGATATGTTTCTAATAATTCTGCATTGAAAGGCTCTTTTTGCGCATCGGAGGAAATAATGATCTCATTTTTGACTATGTGGTCAAAATAATTCGGGAGGTCTTTTTTATGCAGCGATGCTTCCGTAGTGAACTCATTTCGGTTTCTGTCGTATGCGATCAGGCTTTTCAATCGAGAATTATCGGAATCTGCAATCCATGAATTCACGCGATCTATGTTGAGTAACTGCGAGGCCTGAATAAGTATCTCCTTCGAAAGCCCCTTCACATCACCTTCCGAAATAAAGCTGCTTTTTGAAAGACTTTCAACAACCTCAAGAAATACAGAAGATCGTGCCTTGATCATAACAGTTATAGGGTATACTTGAAATTATGGAGTCCCCATCTTCTAAACACATCAATTTTGGTAATGTTCAGATCGATCCAATGAATGAAGGCCTCTTAAATTGTCTGGATTCTCTTAATCTTTAAATGAAAGACAATGGTGTAGAATCAGTGAATTCGCTTGTTGCCATGAATAGTGCTTCCGGACAAAATGTGAAGCCGATTTACTGACCGATTCGTAAAGTTGTACATCTGATTCCAGCTGCTTAAATGCTGCAGAAAAACCCATGAGATCATCGGCCAGAAGCAAGTGTACACCATCAGATGCATGGATGGCATTTCCGGCAAGCGGCGTTGTTATGCAGGGAATTCCCAATGCCATTGCTTCCAGAAGTTTGTTTTGCATTCCTGTTCCTATTGTCATTGGAGCGACGAAAACCTTGCCGGAACAATAGGATGACCGTATATCCTCAACCCATCCAAGGAGATGTATTGATGGATTTCCTCGCGCAATCCGCCTAACAATTGGAGAGGGATTTGCTCCGGAAATAAGGCATGTTCTATTGGGAAGCTCTTTCATCAGTTTATCGATAAATGCAACAGCCTCAACGTTCGGTGCATAGGATAGGTTGCCAACAAAAACCAGATCGTAAATTGCAGTTTTTTCGGGTGCCTCGAAAAAGGTTTGATCAATGCCATTGGGTACACAAATGATCTCGTTGCGTTGGGGGTGCATAATGAGATTCCTGTCTTGTTCACTGATGATCAATTTGTGTTCGAAATAGGAGAATATAGCCTGTTCATAGCGACCCAATCGTTTTGTTTCACTTTGGAACAACCAACGCGAATACCATGGGGCGCTTTTGACTCTTCTTTCCATGCCTTTTGAAAACGCATCCATGTAATCGAGTGTTTTTGGGCACAGGTGATAGTCCTTCACATACTCGCTTGCACGGATCAGCTGGCAAAAAATATGGTCTGGTTGGATTGCAGACAACTTCTTTCGAATACGTCGTGCGATCAAAGGATCATAGAAATAGGCAACTTGAAACGGGGAGTTACTGAAGAAACTCAGTGCAATCTGCAAAGCGATCAACCACCATTTTAAACGGAAGACTTCCACCGATTTACAGTACTTTTTGAGCAGTGCGATGTGTTCAATGCTGATCTTTTCTTCCGTGAGTGCGAACAGATATATTTCGTGGGTCAAAGACAATTCTTTGAGCTGATAATAAGCACGGAGCTTATCTCCCTTTTCGAGTGGATAGGGGAATCTGGATACGATATATGCCAGCTTAGGCTTCTTTGGCTTCAAGGACATTCCTTAGTTTTTTGGAGACAGCACCGCGGCTGAAATTTTCTCGAATGAAGGCAGTTGAATTCTTGCCAAGCTTTTCGCGCAGATCCCTGTCCTCATAGAGTAGAATGGCTTTTTCAATAAGTTGCTGATCTGTATCCGCAATGATGATCGTTTCATTATCGTTGGTTATGCCTGTGGCTCCGAGTGTAGTGGTTATAACAGGCGTACCGACGCTCATTGCTTCCATGATCTTGATCCGTACACCCGAACCGGAATATACAGGACTGAGGAAGATACCTTTTTCTCTGAAAAATACAGAAGGATCTTCAACGAAACCATCGAAATGAATTCCTTCATCTGCAGGTATTTCGGTTTCTTTCACGAATGATCCGGCCAAGTGTAGTATCGCCTCAGGTAATCGCTTTTTGATGGCGGGAAATATTCTCTCCGTAAGTGCTCTTACCGTTTCCTGGTTCGGCTCCCAGTTCATACTTCCCAGAAAAAAGAAATCACGGCATTCGTAGTTGTTTTTCAAGTCTTTGTCCGGCAAGGAAAACGGAACGGTTACTAGTGGAGCACTCACGCCTAAATCTCGAAAGCTATCTTTGTCTTCGTCGGTGATACACAACAATAAATCAGCACTTTTGAGTACGTTAATTTCATATTCTCTGAGTGATGTTGCCAGCTTTTTCAGGTACCATTTTTTTAGGCGGCCCTTGGTGTTTTGTGCGATTCCCTCCCAGATCCTGTGTTCAACATTGTGCGGTCTGACAACGAGTGTTGATGGAGTTGAGTGTAAACACATCTCCAGATATGGAGTAACAAACAGACCTTCTAAGAAAATAAGCTCATAATTATGTGCTGCGAGCTTCTTTGAAAGTACTCTTCTGAAGACCTCAGAATCGAAGCGTTGGATGTTGTAGTTCCTGCCTGTGATGAGGGCTTTTAGAGCTGGCCAAGGTCTCAGTTTGGTGGAAACCTCTACAGCTTCGACATTGGAGAATCTTTGCGGATAGGCCTCTTTTCTGAAAGGGTGTTTTTCTGTTGAAATACTGAGTTGATCTACCTGCCACCCATTTAACATGAAGCACTCCAGCATTTCAGCCATTGCCCGGCAGCCTCCATCTACAATTGGAAAAACGGGTTTACTCGTCAAATAGAGGATCTTCATTTGTTGCTCCGCCATTTAAACAATTTCAGCCAGCTCTCGCGGTCGAAGATTGGAGAATCATTCGCCGCTGATCTCATCAGAATGAAAGCTATTGGTGTCAATAAGATTGACGCGAACCACATTCCCAACCAGGGCGATACCACACCGGAGGCAGCAAGGCTGTCACCGATACTGATCAGCACAAAGTAGATCATGAACAAAAGTGACGCAATCACGACAGGGGCACCAAATCCTCCTCTGCGCACGATCGCGCCGAGAGGAGCTCCAACGAAAAAGAGAATTACAATCGCATAGGTAAGAGCAAATTTGCGGTGGAACTCGATCCAGTATCCATCGAGGTCCATTTTGATCCCATTCAGGTATTCTTTTTGTCCCTCCAGATTTTGGTTTTTTCTTCGAAGACGCGATTGTGCCTGGTTGATTGCTGCAAGTTTTTCACGTTCGCTAAGCTCTCCGTAACGTATGGTTTTGTGCAACGCTGAATCAGTTTGATGGATCGCATCGTGCTGGCCTTCTTCGCTTTTGAAATGGATCGATTCAAGGTAAGCATGATCGTTCTTAAGTGCCTTAAGGAAATTGTTTTGAATGCTCAGTGCCTGTTTTTCCACTGAATCGACTGCTGTTGATATCTGAAAAACATTCAACATCTCGTGCTTGTCTTTGAACATATCTTCTTGGGAGCGACTCAATGAAAATCCACTCAGGTCGATCTTGTAAGTTGCTTGTTCAAATGAGGATCTGCGCGAGGGCCGACTTGAATGTTTGGAATGATGCCGTGTTCCATCGGGAAGAAATGTCGGTGACTGTGGAGCAAGTTCTTCAGAAACGGTCCCATTTAGAAGCTCAAAGTACAAGTATTTTCCATTCTCGGATTTGTAGATCCTCCCTTCATCTGCTTTAACTGTTTTAATCACTTCCTGAGAAGTGTGGTCATGAATCGTAATTCCTTTGAAACGATCCTCCGATCCTTCTTCAACCTTGATGGCGTACCCTTCCAACTCCTGACTGTAAACACCAGGTGTTATGATCGAAGAGATCTTGGTGTTCTGAATATCGTAGATAAGCGAATGCCACTTTAGGTTTGCCACCGGGATGACGTAATTAGCGAAATAAAAGGTACACAATGCGATCAATAAAACCACTATCATCAGGGGTTTCATGATCCTGTAAAGTGATAGCCCGCTCGATTTCAAGGCAGTGAGCTCATTGTTCTCTGCCAGATTCCCGAACGTCATAATGGATGAGAGCAAGATGGCTAGAGGTAGTGCTAGCGGTATCAGACTGGCAGAGATGTACATGAGCAGCTCGAGGATCACGAAGGTGCCCAATCCTTTCCCCATGAGGTCGTCCAGGTATTTCCAAAAGAACTGCATGACCAGCATGAACATTGAAATGGCCAATGTTACCAGAAAAGGACCGGCAAAAGAACGGATGCTGAAAATATATAGCCTTTTCAAACCGACGGGGTCAAAGCGCAAAAGTAATATTTTGGTGTCACAAGCTCGGTATCAGTAACGCCCTTATCCTTTACTTATTTCATTTTCATGCCCCAAGCACCCTTTTCAGATCAGAAACGGCTTGTTCCCACAACATTTTAGCCTCTTCGGTCTCGTCCGCCTCAGCAAAATCGGTGATCTGCATGACCACGGATTTGGTCATATCGTCAACGGAGATTCGCATTTCAAAGTAACAATCATTCCCTTCTGCTTCATCTTTCAACCATTGAAATCGCGCTGAGGTACCTGATCTTTTACTGATCAAACGTGCGGAGTCTTCACTGCCATCCCAGAAAAAGGTATAGATATCATCCTTGATATTGACATCATCTGCAAACCATTCACTCAACCCACTCGGTGTGCAAAGCATATTCTCCAATACCTTTGGAGAGGTTTTAAGCAGGTATTCCAGCTCTATTTTTTCTTTTCCGTTCATAGTAGTTCGCAATAATGTTAACTTCGCAGCCTGATGCGCAAGTTACAATTTTCTTTTAAATGGCTCTGATCCACTCTTTTGAAAAAAGTGGCAACACCTTGTTCCGATACCGCGGACAGTTGCCAGTGCTGCTTTTTCTCATGTCTGTTCCTGTGGTATATTTTACAGATTACCGTTTTCTGGATAACAATGTACAATTATCCACTGTCTTAATGTCAGTTTGTGGTATAATTTCTTTTTTCGGACAGTATGTTCGTGCAGTGGCTATTGGTACCAGCAATAAAA
>JBKCAB010000177.1:0-3033 GCA_046307935.1 Bacteroidota bacterium
TAATCGGCTACAGTACCAGTCCGCTTTACCGTTATTTCGTGATCGAAAATCCGATCGATACCATGGTGGTTGCTGCGTTGAAATGGAAGTTTCCGGGAACGGATATTGCTTTATCGAACGGATTTCGTTTCTGTCCGCCAAGGGTTACACCGGACGCAAGCGGCACCATTCCCATCACGAACGGGTACCTTTTCGACATGCTCCCGGTAGACAGTCCCATTCGTTTCGGCGAGGTAACAGGGCAGCAGATCCTCGACTGGCTGGAGAAAGAAATGAACAATGTCTTCGCAAAAGATGCTTCCAAGCGCTTTGGTGGCTGGGTGGTCAAGTTCAATGGTATGAAAGTTCAATTCAAGGCTTTCGAGGAAATGGGAAAGCGGATCGTTTCTGTAGAAATTGGTGATCGTCCATTGGATGTGAATGCCGTGTACGGTGTGATGGCTTGTGAACGCGACGGTGATCCGCTCGATGTGGTTTGTCGCATGACGAAAGTAGCGAACGTGAAAAGAACAGATTATACGCTTCAACAGATCATGCGGGAATACATTAGTGCAAATTCTCCGTTAACACCAACGCCACCGCGTAATTGCGTGGCACTTGATACCACACAGGAACTGCTCACTCAGGTGACAGGGGTGGATTATCAATTCCATTGACAGGTATTCAATGAGTTGCGCGCGACTGATCGTTCAACTAATTTCTTTTGTCAAATAAAAACATGCTTGAGTTCATGTGAACTTGGCGCTTAGGTGCATTTTTAGTGCTTTTCTCCTTTAAGTAATTTTGGTGGTCTATCGAAATATGGGTGCTCCATAAACTATCAACATTTAAAGTTTGGTAAATTCATCAATTATCTTTAATTTCTGTCGAGAATTAGCGAATTTTGTACAAACGTTCGAGTGGATCGCCCAAGCCTGTGCAACAAATCGAACCTGGATTGTTTAGAATGCATAAAAAAATAGATTTCACCCGCATTATCCTTTCATTGTCTCTGCTGACCAGCCTGGTGCTCAATGGACGTGCTCAAACGGTGTCGTTCATCACCAATCCGGCACCTATTGCGGGAACCATAACGATCTGCGAAGGACAGTCCATAACCTATACCAACACATCGGCTGGCTATCCTCCCAATGCAAACACCGTTTGGAATTTTCAGGGAGGCTCTCCCGGTTCGTCCAATCAGTTGGGTCCGCATACTATTCAATACAACAATGACGGCAATTTTACCACAACACTGACAATACAGGGTGATCAGGCACAAGTAAGTGTGGTGGTTTTGGATGTGGGTGGACTTCAGGCTACCATGACGTTAATGAACACAGTAGCTCAGGGTTTTTCAACAGGGCAGTTTCAAAATTTAACCTACTTCCGATACTGTGGAGGTCCTTTTGGTCCGTATACGGGCAATATTCCTTTTAATTTTTCTGTGCCGGCATATCCCGCAGGTTCACAGATCAATATTGACTGGGGTGATGGAACACCGAATACGAATCTTACTGCACCGGTAGCAGGAAATTTTGGTCATTTGTATAATGGGGCAGCAGGAAATGAACGGTTGATCACCATTACGGTAACTCTCCCCAACGGATGTTCCTTTTCAAATACCTATGGCGTTTTTCTCGGAGTGCAACCGACGATAAATATTTCAGGTAACGGAAGTGAGGCTTGTTTGCCCAATAACTATACATTCAATCTTCTCTCAAATAATATTCCCAACACGGATTATCAGATCGTTTTCTCCGATAACAGTACTCCTGTAAATTTGACGACACCTTTCAGTCCTTTGATTACTCATGAATTTACAGGGTCTTCATGTGGTACGAACTCCAGTGTGCCTGGTCCGGGAGGTTCAACTATTCAGTATCAAAATGCATTTGCTGCAACCGTCATTGCAACGAATGCCTGCGGTAACACCTTCTCCACAATCGGACCGATCTATGTAAGTGAGGGGGTCTCTGCAGATATGGAGCTAACGCCTGGTGAAACCGTGTGCATCAATGAAGTGGCAACTTTTGAGAATACATCAGATCCGGGATATTATAATTTTCAGGGAATATGTGATTCGACCAATGCCTTTTTTTGGTCAATTTCACCGAACAACGGTTACACTCTTCAGCCCGGAAGTTCGCTGGGTATAGGCACAGATCCATTCTGGCCGTTCTGGACGAATGGTACACCAACGATCGATGTGGCATTCAACACTCCCGGTACCTATGATGTTCAACTTGTCATTGCAAATGGTTGTAATACGGATACAATTACACGGACTATTTGTGTAGTTGGTCCACTGATCGCTGATTTCGATATTCCGTTGTCCTCCGCTTGTGCGCCGGTGAACATTACTCCCGACAATAACACGGATGAACCCCTTTGTAACATCGGTGAGCTTTTTGATTGGGAAGTGACGCTCGTAGAGCCTGCCACTTGCGGAAGCGGACCTGGTGTGTCACCTGCTACTTCAACTTTATTCGAGCCGCAATTTAATTTCACTGAGCCGGGAGTTTATCAGATCGAGTTGACAGCATCGCTGAACCCACTGATTCCTGGTACACAATGTTTGCCGACCACGCATGTTGAATTCATTACAATTAAAGATGACCCGGTCGTGCAGCTTCAAAATCCCCCGAACATTTGTGAGGGAGGATCATTTGTGCCGGTCTCAACGGTCGATTCTTGCTTGAGTGAAACACCACTTACTTTTTTATGGGACTTCAACATCAATAACATCTCTCCTCCGAGCAATGCTCCAGCACCAGAAACCAGTACACTCCTGAATCCGGGAGCGGTGACCATCCCACAGCCCGGGACTTACGATTTCTCTTTCACGGCGACCAACGAATGTGGTACGGCATCTGCAACAGAGAATATTGTGGTCTTCCCACTCACAGACCTTACGGCAGCGAGTATTGCGGGAAGCTGTGTCAACGAACCCATCCAGCTTACTGGCACCAGCACAGGTATTCCGGGACTTGCGGCTTGGTCCGCGTCCATTGCAGGGGGCAGTTTCAGTCCTTCGCCTACCAGTCTCAATGC
>JBKCAB010000178.1:0-16341 GCA_046307935.1 Bacteroidota bacterium
CTAATACTGGATATTATTCCTGTGGTAGCAGTGCTTTCGCCTCTAATTTTGAAGCCATTAGGATAACCAACAGCAAATACTTCGACACCTTTTTGTGGCAGGATGCTATTGAGTATTGCTGGAGATGTAACCTGACTACCAACATCTATTTTGAATTTGATTAAATCATTCTGTTTTGAGTAGTCCAATATTTTAGTGATTTCAAATTCCTTTCCACTTGCTGTTATGGCAATCGCCCTTTTTGCACCTATCAGTACATGATAATTTGAAACACAAATACCGTTGTTTGAAATAATCACTCCCGATCCTTGCGATTCATATTCGTTTTTTCCATCAATAGTGTAAATTTTTATAACCGATGGATCTACTTTTTTGATTAACAGTGGGAGCTGCGTTTGAATTTGTGTATTGGCTGCTAATACAAATAAGATGCACGTTTTTAATAGAATAATTCTCACTGTAATTTGATTTTTAGTTTCACTATTAACCCAAAAAGTTCCTCCACTTAGTCCAAGGTCCGGCAACTTTTAATCCCGATACACATTGGAATAATATATAAAGATAACACTTCTATTTAAGGAAAAATAATTCTATCGAACATGGCTTTAAATGGACTACTTTAGAACTATACTGACAATTTAATTAAAACCGATCTGCTTATAGTATTCCTTGTTGGTTGTTCAAAAATAGCTCCTCGCTATCAAATCCATAAATAACCACTTCTTTTTTTCCTACGATAGAATAGTCATCTCGGACTACATTCTCAGTTAATCACTTTATAAGTTACAATTAGAAAAGTACTATTCAATGCGGATTCATTGCCTTAAACTCCTTTTTCGAGTGTTTCGGTGAACAGCAACCCATTATGCCAATGCATCATCCACCCAATTCTTGCCCCACTCCTCTTTTTCGTGATCCGACCAGAGCTCAGGATAGAAGATGCGCTTTTGAAAACGCGGAGGCAAGTACTTCTGCCAGTTCGTTCCACCGGTGGCCGCGATATCCGCAGAGTCCTTATTTAGATACCGCACGGCGGATTTATAATGGGCAAGTGGCCAATTGATGTTCACATTCACATCGTTGTGGCGGAGAACGGCTCGGATCTTTTCGTCTTGTTGTGCCTCCTGCGGTAACCGCCTAAAAACTTGCCAAAGGTTCTTCTGGATGCAATTCTTGGCAAGCGCAATGAACTCATCCTGATAACGCTCTTCGAACTGTATCAGTGTCAATGTTTTCTTTCCGGTATTCACTTCCGTGGCGCCCGCCTTCCAGTAGATGTGTTCATACATCTGTTCAACCGAGGAGGAGCTGCTGTAATTCCCCCGATGGTCCTTGGCAACAAGGTTGATGAAATCTGTGCTCCACATTTCTATGAAGCGGTATTGTGCTGACTGAAATCCGCTTGCTGGTAGCAACGCCATACGGAATTGCATGAACTGTTTCTGGTCCATTCCCTTTGACATGATATCAAAGCTGAGAATGAGTGCATCAAAATAACGGTTGATCCGAGTAACACGATCAATAAAAAAATGCTCATCCACATCCTGCGTGTTGCCGAGTTGTTCAAATTCACGCAAGGCAAGCTGGAAGTAGAGTTCTGTGATCTGATGGTAAATAATGAAAATATGCTCATCCGGAAACTGTGTGCGCGGTTTCTGGAGACTTAAAAGTGTATCTAGCTCAATGTAATCCCAGTATTTTACCGTATCAGCGTAGAGTAATCCGTCGAGGTAGGAAACCAGATCCTGACCAAGTGAGGCGTACTTCTCATTTAGCAATTCCAATCGTTGTATGATCTCAGGGGTGATCTCCATATATGTTCAATATTTAACATACAAATTTATGAATCCGAAAAGGGCCCACAACAGCTTGTTAAAATATTCACGCGATTCAAATAAGTAGTGTTTTTCATGTTTCAATTAAATGGGTGCTGCTTGTGCGGGAAATCCTAATTTTATACAAAAAACGCATGATCAATTACAATCCTAAAAGCTGGATAAAACTCATTTTCGCATTTCACAAAGCAGATACATTCAGGATCCTTTGGAAAGAGATCCTATACATCGGCTTATTCACTCTAGGTGTTGCTTGGGTTGAACTGCACTATTTCCCCAATGCCGTTGTGCTTGAAAAGCTGATCGCAGTGTATTCACTTATCGGTTTTGTAATTTCATTGCTACTCGTTTTTAGAACCAATACGGCCTATGACCGTTGGTGGGAGGGTAGAAAAAAATGGGGGGATGTGGTGAATGACTCGCGCAACCTTTCGATAAAATTATCCGGAGTGGTCGCTACCGCTGATGATCGGGATTTCTTTTCCCGGATGATCCCGAATTTTGCTTTTTCCATGAAAGAACAATTGAGAACAGGTGTTGCACTCGACGAACTGGAACTAAAGGAGGTCGAAAGGGCTTTTTTAGAAAGTAGAGCACACATACCCATGTCGATTATACAGTTGATGTATGGTCGGGTTAGGTCATTGCGGCATGAAAAAACCATTGAAGAAGCAGATCTAATAGCAATAGACCGCTGTCTGAACTCATTGATGGATTGCATGGGCGCATGCGAACGCATCAGAAACACTCCAATCCCTTTCTCGTACAGCCTCTTTTTGAAAAAATTCATCTTCATTTATGTGACCACGTTACCCTTGGCATTCGTCAACATATTCGGCTATGCCGCTGCGCTTATTGCTACTTTTGTATTTTACGTGCTTGTGAGTATGGAGGTCCTTGCAGAAGAGATCGAAGACCCATTTGGCATAGATGACAATGACCTTCCAACGGACCAGATCGCAGAAAAGATAAAACAGCATTGTCGGGAAATTATGAGTGCCAAGGAAGCCGTCTAAAAAGCTTGGTATACAGAGAAAATGATATTGATCATCCGGCTGCACATTTTTTAGAAGAACGCCCCGTTCCTAAGGTTCAAACACAAAAAAGGGCCGTCCTCTTTGAGTCGGCCCTAATCAGTATGTATATGCCTCAGATCACTTCTGAACCAACACTCTTTTTTGGATCATTCCGCTCGGCGTATTGATCTTCACCAAATACACTCCGTTTAGAAGTGAAGTGAGGTCTGCGGTGTAGCTGTTCTCATTAACTACGGTGTTGTTCACAACGCGTCCGTTCAAGTCAACAACCTCTATTGAATTGATCAGAACCGTCTTCAGGTCGATGTTCAATAAACCGTTGGTTGGATTGGGATATATTTCAAGTAAACTTGCTGCGATGTCCTCAAGACTTGCTGTAGCATCTGCACCTGAACAATCCTCGTCGATGCCATTGTCTGGAATATCCGTTTCATCAGGGTTGATGTTCGGATCAGCATCATCACAATCGAGGTTGTTCGATACATAGCCATCCGGAAGTGAGCATCCGAGAGCAGAAGCATTCGGGTCTCCGAAACCGTCGTTATCCGCATCCTGGTAGAAAGTAGTACCAGCAGAATATACGTTCACTGTCATAATCATGGTGTCAGCTGCAGGTGCTATGGCAGCCCCTTGCTGTGCTGAAATCACATACATGATCTCATGCGCTCCAACTCCGGCAGTCGCAGGGTTGAATGTGTTGCCTGTTACACCTGGGCCCGAGAAAGTACCTCCTGCTGTGCCTGTTACTGTCAAGTTCACAGCCGCGTCACTAACACAGAAATCAGTTGAAGGGACAGTGAAAGCTGCATTCGGGCGAACGGTCAACCAAAGTACATAATTAGCTGCGTTGTCCGGCTGCGGAAGCTGAATGAAACCACAGGTGATTACATCAGCAAGGAAGTCCATGGTACAATTAAATACACCTATTTCAGTTGGTGTTCCGCTTACCCCCAAACAACCAAGGGTGTTATTCATTCCAGACGGAGCATAAGAAGCCTGATTTGTCTGACCGGTCACACCCGCCGGGAAACCAGAATAGGTGAACCCGTCGATATTTGTTATCCTGATCTCAAGACCAGCAGATCCCGGATCGATGAGACCCGCATCAAAACAGTTCGGTGTCAAAACGAAAGACTCAAAATCAGAGTAGGGTTGGTTCACTTCAGCATCGATCAAAAGGGTGTCGCAAACACCACCGTATGCCGGAAGCGACGCTGAACAATCAACAGGCGTACACTGAGCCTGTGCCATTCCGCTCATTAAAGTGAATGCCGATGCAGATAGTAATAGTTTCTTCATAGGATTATGGTTTTAACGTTATGGAATCAAAGTTAATCAAATAATTGATTATGGTTTATGAGCAATACGTGAGTAAAGAACACGTTATTGTTGGAAAAGCGGTCTTTAAGAGGGAGAAAGATCGTTCTGCCTGCTCAAATCAATTTGCTCGAACCATCCTAAAAAAGTGCTTGTGTCAACATCGAAAATCATTGCGGAGACCGTATTTAATTTTAACTTTCGACCTCGAAAACACTGAATTAACACAACCAACTATGCATTATTTATTGATTTCCAGATTCAAAAACATTTTTTACGTTTTGCTGGCCGCCGCACTGACCGGTTGTCAAACGTTAACGTTTACCGAAGAACAATTCGATGGTATTCCATCAAACAGTAACATCCCGGCAGACTGGTTGGGGGATTGGGGAAGCGGGGAAGATGAACCTTTTTTCATCCATGCGGATTCCATTTATATCCGGGGCTTTGGTTACAAATTCGATCCGGAAAAACTCGATACGCTGGATGGAACGGTAGAATACACTAGCGATGAGGAAGTTGAAGAGAGTAACCGTAAGGACAAGCTGATCTTTCAGGATAACTGGTGCTTCTTTGAAGTGTACTATCCCGATTCTTCTGAATTGCTCAGCGGTTATCGCTTAATGATCGCAAAAAAAGAAACCAACGGCGATATTTCCTGCTGGGACGTCAGCTACAGTTACATGCTCAAAAATCAGCATATCACAGCGATACCTGCTGTAAGGCTGACCTATTCCACTCCGGATAATCCGTCGAAGATACCGGTGCTTGAAGAGGTATATACCCTGATCCAGCTGCCCGCAAAAGATAAACTGTCGAAACGACATTACCACAAGATCGTGCGGCAACTCACGATCTCTCCCGATATGCGTCCCTTGATCAGTAAGGGCATCTTCGGCATGGACTTTTTCAAAGAATATGCCTCCAAGAACAAGGCAGATGTTGTGCTGAAGGCAAACCGCACCTACACCGTGGGAACAAAGAGCAGACTGGACAAAAAATACGAACGCCTGGCACAAAAATCCGCTTTAAAGGATCTGATTAGAACGGTCGAGACAGATTTTTAAGGGCTGTTCGGACGGCGATTTAATGGTGGTGAACTGTGTGGACAACTCGCGCAGCCTTTTAATGCGAGAAGCGTTCCCTAGTGAAAGTTGATCATCTTACTAAAGGGTTATTTAACGCCTTATGGCTTCAGGAATAGCAATTTACTGCACCGATGCCACAGCCACGAACAAAAAATGACGACCTTGAGCCGACATAGCGTCTTTAGAAAGTGTAGTGTCTTCAATAACTGAAAAGAACAAGAGAGCAGAGATACTCTCTTTTAGAAATCTTAATTACTCTTTTGTATGAAGCATTGGTGCAAGCATTGCCATCCAGAATCCAGTTCCAAATGCTAGAAAGCCCCAAACTTCTCTCCAGCTGTCAGGGCCCCAAAACATTGCAGTAATTGATCCTAACATCAATGCCGCTATAAACCATATCAAAATAACTTTCATAGTTTTAAATTTAGATGGAGTCAAAGGTTGTTCTTTGAGTTCTTTTAACATTGGTGAAAGCAGTGCCATCCAGAATCCAGTACCAAATGCTATGTAGCCCCAAACTTCTCTTGAAGTTTCAGGTCCCCAAAACATTGCGGTGATTGCTCCCAGTATAAGTGCTGCTATAAACCATCTCAAAATAACTTTCATAATTTATAATTTTAAGAAAAAACAAAAGTTATTTAGCTTTGATCCTGTAGAATCATTTAAATAAAGTGACAGAAAGAACAATGAATAAAGCATCTATTCGAATTGGTAGTAATTTCTGAAGCCAAGAAATAAAATTCTTTTAACCAGAAATTTACAGTTGGGAAATTATGTAAAGTGAGCGTCCCTCCAGAGAAATTAGGATATTTTAACGGGGGGGGTGAATAGGAAAAGAAGAATATGGGGGTGTAGATTAATGTAGACCTCTCTTTAAGCTAAATACATTGAACTCAATTAAGTTGACTTAGTACAAAAATGATAATTGTCAAGGCTGTCAATGCAAACAGGGTCAAAACTATCATCCCAGACTCACTCAAATATCCAACACGCGTAATTTTACCATTTTGAAAAACTATTTTTTTCCAATCCAAAAAGGATGGTTCTGAATAGTAAATACTGAAATCTCCATTTGGTAAATTATGGTTACTGTCCCTAAAATAACCTTGTCCTACTGGGTTGTTCCAATCAAGATTCTCAACTTCAACTTGTATAATTCCTTTTGAAGTATGAAGTTGTGCGGCTTTAAATACCTTCCTGATCACATTATTCTCTATTTCTACTCCCAGGGAATCAGGAATATCTACTATTTTTCCAGAAAGTAACTCAGGGTATTGTATTTTTTGTCCCGTTTTTGGCGGGTTAGGCACATTTATCTCTCTTCCACATAAATAAGTGGTGAAATTTGTAGGAATTTCTGGCTTAGATGGTTGTATTGGTTGTGAAATTTTTAGAAGCTTGTTATCAATGTATTTTATAATGTCTCCATCCGGTACAACAGCCTCATCATAGAGTATCTCATAGCTATCCAGCACCCCTTTTTTCTGTATGATCAACACCCCTTTAAAGATGATGCCGTGATTCAACAATACATTAAATCCTTCACCTTTCAGGTGCAATAGATCTTTTCCAATAAACTCCCAACTTCCCTCCTGCACATCACCAAGGTTAGATATCAGCAAACGCTTATCCCTTAGAAAATGAAAGGTAGAATAACCTTTATTAAAATCCACCCAAACCCATGTTTTATCTAGCAAAAGCTCCTCTTTGTCTACTCTCTCAGAATAGCTTTTGATGCGGGGGATGATATTTTTGATGTATTCAATCAAGTCGGATTTCTAAAATTGTTCAAGTTAATTAGCCTAAACAGGTTTTATAAACTTAATAATTTTCTTATTCATTTCATTAATAAGCAGCTGGTCAAATTGTTCAAGATATATACTCGTTACAGAGTTCCCTTATTCATGGCCTAGTGCCTCTACATTGTGAGTATTAGAAAAACCAAACTGCTAGTTAAATTCGCATATGTGTATCCGAAAACAAATGTGGTGAGTTCTTCATTAATACGTAATTAAAAAACTATTAATTTCAATTGCTTTTTGATCACTTTCTTTTTTTAATCGTGTTGAAGATGCTTTTTATTGGAGCCGCCAGCAGTGGATCCTGTTTCCTTGATTGCAAAATACAGAGAATAAAAAACCCCGTAAATCTCGTATCACGGGGTTTTTGTCGAGCTCCTCCTCTTGGGCTCGAACCAAGGACCCTTTGATTAACAGTCAAATGCTCTAACCGACTGAGCTAAGGAGGAAGTTGCTTTCGTTTCCGAAAAGCGAGTACAAATATAAAGAAAGAAATTTATCAGTAAAGAATTTGACCTTTTTTTTCGACTAGACTAACAAATCAGAAGTCGTCCTCATCCAACGTGAACTCGTCCACCCCGGCGTCAAAGCTTTCATCATCCTCACGGTCAACCAGATCAACGCAGTTCTCATCTTCACATTTTGCGGGGCGAAGTATGTTCGTGCGAGATACATTCAAGCGTATTTCCGTACGGATTGTGTTGTCCTCCTGAAGATAGGCCTTTGCGAACGGAGTGCCTTCCAGCTCAACCAATGCTCCCCGCTTGAGAAAATCCAGAATTCTCAGGTTCGCACCCTCTTTTTTCCAGATCGTACAGTTCACCCACGTGGTTTTGGTCTTCGTTTCCCCGGTCCGCTTGTCTCTCCAATTCTTGTTATGTGCCACCGGAAAATTAATGGCAATAACACCTCTTTCCATGTTCTTCACAACAGCATCTTTTCCGATGTTGCCGATCAGTTTTGTTTCAAATACTGTAGCCATTTGACGCGTATTGTTCATGTGAAAGTAAAAAATCTAACGATATGTATTTTATTTAGTCTGAAAATCATACTGTTTTGGTCCAAATTCAAACCGAACACTCCCGCTATATTCACAGACCTTGTTATAAAGTTGATCGTTTTATCTTTCTTTGTGTAAAATGCTTCAGGCACCCAATGAATAAGAGAATAGCTTTGGTCGAACTGCATGATTCTCACGACGAGTGTCTGCTCTCCCAGCTTTATGCCCTGAAAAATGCAGGCTGCCACGTAACGCTGATCTGCACCGAACGCGTAAATGCCAGAAATCCATTCTTCTTGCCCTATGTGGATGTACTTGAAACGATTGAATTAACCGGGGACGCCTGGGGCGACTTTAACAAAATGCGTAGGCTGATCCACTATTTTCGGCGCGAAAAGATCGAAAAAGTTGTTTTTAATACCGCACAGGGTGGAAACGTTCGTAATTTATGTCTTCTGGCGCCCAAAGAGATCGAATTTATCGGTATTATTCACACGCTCAACAAATTCAGAGGATCCTTCACGCAGCGGATCATTGACCGGAAGATCCGGAAGTATTTTGTGCTTAACGGTCACTTTTTGACTCAGATCCCGCCGCGAAAAGGCCGCTCGGTTACCTCTTTCTACCCCTTGCGCTTCCCTGCTTTTCAGGTCGAGCTTGAAAAGCCACACGGAGAGCTATGGATCGGCGTCATCGGTGGTGTGGAGAACCGAAGAAAGGACCTGCTCGGCTCGGTGGAACTCATCGCCCAGTTACCCGACCATGTGAAGGTTTTCTTTCTCGGGAAAAGCGATCCGAAACATGAAAACAGCGCGGATTTTTTGAGCGCTCTGGCTAAAAAAGGGATGAATTCACGTGTAAAAATCTTCGACCATTTCGTGGCAGCGGAAGAATTTGATGCCCATTTACGGAAGATGGACCTGATATGGACGATGATCCATCCGGAAACAACGTGCGCACAAGAATATTTCAGCAACCAGATCCCAGGCGGTCTGAACATTGCTTTGGCATACGGAATCCCCATGCTCAATCATGCATACTACGTCAAAGAATGGGAAGATTTGAAGTATTCGATCGGCTACACGTTAGACACGTTTAAAGAAGATTTTGAAAACGGCACAAAAGGGATCGACATACTGCGCAGTGAGATGAAAAGTGTACCACGCTTCACTGCCGTTTTTCAGGAAAAGAGCTACCTCGATCTGTTGTTTCAACACTGAAAGAAAGCAAATCTTCACGGGGAGTATCCCTCCAAAGCCATAGGGGTAACCTATTAAGGTACTGATAATAAAAAGGTTTATTGATGATAAAGGTCATGTTTTGCGGCATCGTTTCGTTTCAACTTTGCTGAAACACTAAATTGATAGTCAGATGAAAAACAAGAATGTCAGAAACCTTTTAATAGGTGCAGCAGTAGTAGTGGCAGGCGTGGGCGTTACCATGTATTCGTGTGAAAAAGAGAACATCGTTCCGGCCGAAGAATTGAAAGGCGAAGTACTCGCGTTGGGATCCGTTCTCCCGAATGAACAGCACATTTGCGCACCAGTTGTCGAAAAGAACATTGTACGGGCAAACAAGGAAAAAGTCGGAACCGCATACATTTACAATGACCCGGAGAACATGTATGTGCTGATGTTTGCCGCTGAGGGTCACTTTTTCCGCGATGCGTACCTCGAAAATGCCCCCTCGTTGGACGGGTTTCCGATGAATACTAACGGAAATCTTGCATTCGGTGATTTTACGTATTCGATCGTAGGCAAACCCATATCGAATGTCCGGCGTTTTGTTCTTCCCATTGCGAAACTCGAGGGGAGATATTTCAGTGTAATGACTCAGGTAAGACACTCTCGTTACAATGGAGTGAAAGAACGTGCCTGGATCCAGGGAAGGCTCGTTGGAACTGATCCTGTAGGCCATGTATTCGCTTATGAACCTACTTTGTGCAAAACCCCTCCTGCTCAATTACCGGAGGAGCAAATCAAGATGCCTAAGATCCCCGTTGACAAGTAACAAGAACGGTAAGATCGGAAGAGGGGTTGCGCGCGCAGCCCCTCACTTGTTTTGATGGATTTTGATCTTCGCAGCTTTTGCGGATCCAACCAACTTTGCAAGTTCATTTTCATCTGCCGCCAGAATTCGGTTTACGGTCTTAAAATGCTCCAAAAGTGCTTTCTTCGTTTGCGGACCAACTCCTTCAACCTCATCCAGCCATGAGGTAAGCGCCGTTTTACTTCGCTTGTTGCGGTGATGGGTTATACCGAAGCGATGGGCCTCATTTCGCATGTGCTGAATTACTTTCAGGCTTTCCGAGCGTTTGTCCAGATAGATCGGTAGTGAATCGCCGGGGAAATAGATCTCCTCGAGGCGCTTAGCAATGCCACAGATAGCCACTTTTCCGCGAAGGCCGAGCTTTTCGAGGGCATTCAACGCAGCGCTCAGCTGACCCTTTCCGCCATCTATGATGATGAGCTGTGGCAATGCACTACCTTCATCAAGCATGCGTTTGTAACGGCGATATACCACTTCTTCCATTGTCGCAAAATCATCAGGACCACTTACAGTTTTCACGTTAAAATGTCGATAATCCTTCTTGCTGGGTTTACCGTCGCGAAAAACAACACACGCAGAAACGGCATTCGTTCCATGGAAATTAGAATTATCGAAACACTCCATGTGTACAGGCAACTCTAGGAGACGAAAATCTTCCCGGATCTTCTGCAGAATGCGGTTGGTATGTGCTTCAGGGTCTTTGATCTTTTCCTGTTTTGATTTTTCTAGCCTGTAAAAAGTGGCATTCCGCAAGGAAAGCTCCACCAGTTGTTTCTTGTCTCCTTTTATTGGAACAGTAAAGCTCACTCCTTCAAGTTGAAGCTCGACAGCCTCGTCGGTCAGTACCTCTTTTGAGTTGCTGTTGTAACGATCCCTCATTTCCGGCAAAATGTAGCTCAGGATTTCCTCGCGCGATTCGTTGAGTTTTTTTTTAACCTCCGCCGTATACGCATGTATGATGGCACCATTGTGCACGCTTAGGTAGTTAAAAAAGATGCGGTTCTCTTCGTCAACCAGGGTACATACATCGACCTCATGAATGGTAGGCGAAACAACGGTTGATCGTGACTGGTAGCGTTCCAGAAGCTGGAGCTTTTCCTTCATTTGTTGTGCGGCTTCATATTCGTGTTTGCCCGCATGCACAAGCATTCGATCCTTCACAAAACGTATAACGGAGGAAATATTCCCTTTAAGCAGTTGCTCGATCTGTTGAATGCCCTCCACATAATTTTCTGTTGTCTGATGTCCCGCGCAAGGGCCCAAGCAATTACCGATATGGTATTCCAGACACACTTTGAATTTCCGGTCAGCGATCTTTGTTGCTTGTAGGTCCAACGCACAGGTGCGAAGGGGATAGAGCTCCCGGATCAGGTTGAGTAAAGTGTTCATTACCTTCACGCTGGCATACGGACCAAAGTACCTGGATCCGTCGCGCACCAGTCTGCGGGTCGAAAATATCCTCGGAAAAGGCTCGTTCTTGATACATATCCAAGGGAAGGTCTTATCGTCCTTTAGCTGAATGTTGTATTTCGGCTGATATTTCTTGATCAGGTTATTCTCTAACAACAATGCGTCCAGCTCAGTGTCGACCACCACATAGCGCATATCTGCAATATGACGTACAAGAATGATCGTCTTTGCGTTGTCATGATTTTTGGCAAAATAGGAAGAAACCCTTTTCTTGAGACTCTTCGCTTTCCCCACATAAATGATGGTGCCGCCATTGTCAAGAAACTGATAAACACCGGGCCTGTCAGGCAGTGTTTTGAGCTTCAGCGCTATACTTTCAGAAATGGACATCACACAAAAATAGTGTTTCTGCCCATGGGTTTACATCACTTGGAGATCAAGTCGTAGAGCTCGCTCAGATCAGGGGCTATGATGATCTCGATCCTGCGATTTTTTGCCTTATCGGAGGGATCCACAGGATGAAACTCCGAACGCCCTGCAGCCGAAAGTACTTTTGGTTCCATTTTGGAGTTGGCCAGAAGAATATCGATCACGGATGTTGCGCGCAATACGGAGAGTTCCCAGTTGTTCTTAGGTGAAACCGAACTGTTCAACTTGTCGGTGTCGGTGTGACCTTCCACGATGATTTCAAGATCCTTTTCATTTTCCAGCACTTTTGCCAGTTCGATCAGGGCTTTTTTCCCATTTGCCTCAACCGCAGTGCTTCCTGAGGCAAAAAGCAATTTAGCCTCCATACTTACATAGATCTTACCGTCTTTATACTCAACGGACAAACCCTGGGACTCGAAGCCTTTCAATGCGGCCGCAACCTTCGTTTTTAGTTGTTGAGCAGCTTCATCTTGCCGACGGATCATTTCTTCAAGCTCATTCACACGCTGTTCGCGTTCTTCCAGCTGCTGCTGCTTGGTCTTCAACTCTGATTCAAGGGTCAGGAGCGCTTCCTCCTTGCGCTGTAACTCTATATTTTTAGCCTCTAGCTCAGCTTGAAGACTGGCCGTTTCCTTTGCTCCCGCTACCCGAAGCTTGTCAAAAGCACGTTCCATCGATTCGAGCTGCGCGGTGGATTTATCATATTCTATCTGCAAAAGACGGTACCTGTTGCCCATGTCGGAAGTATCCTTTCTAAGTTGAACCGCCTCTTTTTGAAGAAGGTCATATCTGCTTTGAAGATCTCGGGCTTTCCCTTCATTCGTTATCGCGCTTGACTTATAGCGCTCAAGCTCCTCACTGCATTTTTTCTCTTTTTCGAGTAGTTCGTTGTATTTCTTTGCCGGCACACAAGATACCAACGATCCAACGAACAAGAGTATGGCGAAAAATCCCTTCATGTCTTAATAGAATTAATTACAAATATCCTAAACACAAAGAGGGGTTTGGCGAAGAACAATCGATACTTTTAAACAGCTGTGATTGGAAAACGGATCAGAATAATGGACAACTGTAAGTACTGGTGCTTTCCGGTCTGCAAGTAGTGAATGAAATTGAAAGCTCGTGCGTATTGCTCGAGCCAAGTCGAATGTCTGAAAGCGTCAGGTCAAATGAATAGTTTATGTTAAACCGCTGATTTAATTTAAATCCTGCGAAAAATATTAACGCATCACCGTTTCGGTATCCTAATCCACCATTCAATTTATTGGAAAAATCGAAGATCGCCTGAATATCGACTGCTACCGGTCCTTTGGGCGGGATCTTGACCAGAGCAGCTGGGAGAAAGGTGACCTTGTCATTCACTTTCATCCGGTAACCGGCATGGAAAGCAGGATGCAGCCGATGCTTCGATGCTGAACCCGGAGCCGGCCACGTCCAGGGTATCATTTGCTGGAGCATGGCGCCGAAATAGTAATTCTCCCCGTTCCACCAAGCACCAAACGATGCATCCGGTGCAATGAAAGATCCCTCGCGGTTCACGGTTGGATCCGGTGCAATGGTCGTTGTTGAGGCCGCATTGAATCCAAGCTGGATGACACCTCCGTACAATCCCAAAGAAAGTCGGTTGTACTTCGAAAAATTGAAATGTGCGGCATACGCAAGATTGATCCTGTTCATATTGAACTGTCCGATCCTGTCGGTTTCAAAGCGAACACCCAAGCCGTGACGGGTTCCTAAATATTGCTTCCTTGGCGACTCGATAGGTGTAGAGAAGGTGACAAAACCACTTCTTGGAGCACCTTCAAAACCGACCCATTGCATCCGGTATAAACTGTGAAATTCCAAACAGTTCTTTATCCCGGTATGTGCAGGATTCATCGCCATGAGGTGATTTGACCATTGCGAATACTGAGGAAGTTGTTGGGCTTGAATGGTGCTGAATAACCCAAAAATCAACACAAGTACAAAGGTCTTCTGCTTCATCGGATCAGTGTTATGCTTCCGCGGAACACCTGCTTATCTGTATCCCGAAGTTCTACGATATAAAAATACACCCCCTCAGCGGCATCTCCGGATGGAACAGTTCCATCCCATGCTTTTTGGACACTGTAACCTGTACTCTGAAATACCTCCTGTCCCCAACGGTCATATATTCTCACAAAAGAATTGGGGTACAGCTCTATCCCTTTGATCTGCCAGGTATCATTGGCGCCATCCTCATTCGGGGAAAAGGTATTCGGAAGGAATAATTCCTGCTCCACAATTACAGTCACCTGATCACTCTGCGAGCAAAGACCTTCAGTAGCAGTTAAGGTGTAGGTGGTCGTGACCGAGGGCCATACAAACGGACTCAACGCATCTGCAGAACTCATAGCAAAAGATGGGGACCATATGAAGGTTGTCGCGTTCGTTGTTCCGGTCAACTGGACGGTGTCCCCCGATTCAATTGTGAAATCGGATCCGGCATCAACAGAAACCGTCACAACTTGAAGGGGATCAAATTCATCCGTCACAACCAACGGACAAAGCGCGTAACATGTTGTTTCAACACTGACGATGTCCTGGTCTACAAGGCTCGCTGTTTGAAAGAAAGGTGCCGAGGTTACTGCTGCGAGAATACCATTGACATACCACCTGAACTCGGATAGATCAGGACAGTCTGTTAGGGTAGCAGTAAATGTTACGGTTTCATTGGCACAGTATACATTGCTTCCGGTCGAAAGCATAACGGATGACAATGCACGATCGACACCTGAACCGGATAGGGTAATGTCGAAGCTGCATTCAGCCGGATCTGTTACCCCAGGACCACTGGAACTACCACTGACAACAACGTAATACTCTGTGTCCGGTAAAAGCGATGTTGCTGACAGCACAAATGGTGCTGTACCATTGTTCACACAATTCCCAATGTATGAGTAGGAGGCAGAATTACAGGGAATTGCCGCCCGAATAATCGTGGCCTGCAATGCTGTTCCCGATCCGGTCGCACTACTGAACGTAAGGCTAGAGAAGCCAACATTTACATCGCCGCCCGAGGAATTTGTGTTAAAGGTGAACCAAACAGAGTTTTCAGGAGAGAAACAGGCGGAAAAATCATCCTCACAATCCGGACAAAACGTACTATTCGCTCCATAATTATTCACGGATACACTCTCTCCCGGGCACAATTCAAGCGCATTTACACACGCATTGTAGGCTGCTTGACCGCTCGTGCTTTTGGGGAGGGACAACAGAATTAACAAAACAATAACAAGTGCGTTTGCTCTCAACGACTTAAGCAATAAATTAGTTGGAAAGGTAGGAATTTTCAGCCTTTCCGCATTGAGCAGCGCTTAAAATTCAACGCAAAGATCGGTGCGTTATGGTTTTTTTCGGATTTTTGGCATGGGATTCGCACTTAGCGGATCAATTTCTAACGCTAATTTATATGAAGCAATTTATTACTCTCGTATTCAGCTTGTTGTTTGTTGTTTGTTCAGTACAAGCACAAAAGATCGACTATGATAACAGCTCGAAATGGTTCCTGGGTTTCAACGCAGGTGGAACGTGGCACACAACGGATGTCAGAACGAATGTGAATGGTGGCTGGGGAATTACCCTGGGTCGTTCCTTCAATTACAACTATGGAAGATTGCTTTATTTCGACCTTAGGGGACGTTACCTTGGCGGAAGATGGGAGGGGCAGGATAATTCCGTAACCTCACTCGACAACTACAACCCGGAAAACCTTCCCGGCATGCCTCTTCAGCCATACAAAGATTCGTTGGGGATCACCGTAAACAACTTTCATACAGAGCTCCATAATCTGAGTGGAGAGCTCGTCATCCACTTGAATGGCTTAAGGGAGCGTTCCGGTTGGGACCCATACATTTTCGGGGGAATCGGGTTAAAGTGGTACCAAACCATGGGAGATCTATACTACAATGACTCTCTGGGTGGAATCTATGACTATGCTTCACTTGGGGATCAGGTGAATGAGACGTCGCTTGACATTTTGAACGATAATATTTTCGAAACAGCGTTGACCGGAAGCAAACAAGATGAATTTTCTCTAGGGGTCATGCCAAGCCTTGGTTTCGGTTTAGGCTACCAGGTGGGAAAAAGGGTTTCTATCGGTTTCGAGCACAAAACAACATTCACCGGAGATGATTTCTTTGATGGATTTGAAAATACAAGTGTACGGAGCAAACAGGATCTTTACCACTACACATCGATGTATGTTCAGTTCCGTTTCAGAGCACGAGGATCCGTTGGCAACAGCTCCGGTAACAGCTCGGGCAACATTGGAAACTACAACAGCAATAACAATCTTACGAATTGTCCCGCGCCGACAGTTACATTCAGAACCCCATCAGCAAATGCTCAGCTGGTAAG
>JBKCAB010000179.1:0-2232 GCA_046307935.1 Bacteroidota bacterium
ACTCTACCCTATCGTCTTCGATCAGCTGAAGCAATCCTTTGATTTCCCGGTCACAGGATCACTGAAAAATATCATCTTCGACAACCAGCAGATGCTACTTGCAAAAGTGCGCGAAGAAAAGCCACAAGCACAGTTCATTCATCAATTCTATAATGGAGTACGTTACAGAGCCCGTAAAGAAGGGTTGCTGCAAGGCACAAAGTCAAAAATACCTGAAGTTCAGCAACTCATCCTCGATGCATTAGCTGACAAGTTCTGGGACATCCGGCTTATTGCCATTGAAAAGGCAGTGAAACTTGACGGCGAGAACAAGTCAAAAGGACTTGAACTGATCAAAAAGCTGGCTGCCTCGGACGACAATTCACAAGTTAGATCTGCAGCACTCAATTTCTTATCGAACAATGCGGATGCTGTTGCGAACGAAACGATCTATACTGACCGTATCAAGAACGACAGGTCCTATGCCGTGATCTCGACCGCACTCCGAAATTTAGGTAAATCCAACCCTGAGGAAGCTCTTGTGCTTGCGAAGAACCTGGAACAAGAAAATTCCTCCAAAATGCAAACCGGTATTGCCCAACTTTACGGTAGTCATGGCGGAAAGGAGCACTTCTCTTTCTTTCAAAAAGTACTCAAAGGCCGGACACTGCAGGGATTCGATCAGTTAGGTGTATTAAACAGCTTGACGTTCTATGTTTCGCGTCAGGAAGCGGAGATCGCCGAACAATCATTTGAACTGTACAGCTACCTGAAAACTTCCGGTGGGTACTACACAAAAATGTTCCTTTCACAGAACATCAGCTACCTGATTGAAAAATTCGAAGAAAAGATCAGCATGCTAAACGAAGAGATCGCATTGCACGAAAAGAATAAGAATGCCGCATATGCCGATCAGGCAAGAAGGCAAAAGAAAGCATACGAAGCACTAGTAGAAAAGTTTGCTGTGCTCCTTGCCGAATAACTTGTATTCCGTTTTACGCAGGGGGCTTTACACGGCCCCCTTTTTTATTTTGACAACGGACCGTTGAACAATTTTATCCTTTATTTTTTTGATTATCAGAAAAAGGATTTATATTTGATTAATATTTCGTCATTATTTTGCTTAATTACTCAACATTATGAAGCATTTAAACATCGGTGATCAGGCTCCGGCCTTTTCAGGAACAGACCAGCATGGCAATGCAATTACACTGAATGATTTTAAAGGAAAGAAAGTCGTGCTGTATTTTTATCCGAAAGATGATACTCCGGGATGTACTGCTCAAGCGTGCAATCTCCGTGATAATCAGCACGAGCTAACATCAAAGGGGATCCAAGTGATCGGTGTCAGCGCAGACAGCGTGAAGTCACACACAAAGTTCACTGAAAAGTACAGTTTACCTTTCCCGCTCGTTGCGGATGAAGACCGCAAGGTGATCGAAGCCTACGGCGTTTGGGGAACAAAAAAATTCATGGGAAAGACCTATGACGGAATCCACCGTACGACGTTTATTATCGATGAAGATCACAAGATCATTGGAATTATCGACAAGCCCGACACAAAGAACCACAGTGCAGAAATTTTAAAAACAATTGAATAATTTTTGTAGTCCGTAAATTGTTTACGATCTACTGAACCAACTTTGCAACAATAAACAAAATTCCTAACCGTCGTTTTACGACAAAAAACAAATACGATATGTCAGCAAAAGAAGTAAATGCAGAAAAACTAAAGGCGCTCCAACTTACCATGGAGAAATTGGACAAGACCTACGGGAAGGGTGCCGTAATGAAACTCGGGGATTCTCCGGTGGAAAAAGTTGAGGTCATCCCTACTGGATCCATTTCATTGGATCTTGCTTTAGGGGTTAACGGTTATCCTAAAGGTCGTGTGGTAGAGATCTACGGTCCAGAATCATCCGGTAAGACCACGCTCGCCATACACGCGATCGCCGAAGTACAGAAACAAGGAGGAATTGCCGCTTTTATAGATGCAGAGCATGCTTTCGATCAGTTCTATGCTCAGAAGCTGGGTGTAGATATTGATAATCTGATCATCTCCCAGCCTGACAACGGAGAGCAAGCACTTGAAATTGCCGATAACCTGATCCGATCCGGAGCGATCGACCTCATCATCATTGACTCTGTTGCAGCACTTACACCAAAGGCGGACATTGAAGGGGAAATGAGCGATTCGCAAATGGGACTTCAAGCGCGTCTTATGTCGAAAGCACTTCGTAAACTCACTGCATC
>JBKCAB010000180.1:0-5674 GCA_046307935.1 Bacteroidota bacterium
TATTTAAGTGCTTCCCTATCCCACCCCTTCAATTTCGCAATTGGAACAAGGATGAACAGAATGCATTTTTCGATGATATGTAGAAATCCGGGGGATGTAGAGAACACCACAAGACCAGCTTCTCTGCACAGCCATTCCCCTTTCAACATCAGCTTACTTTCTCTGTAGCCCTGATCATAGAGATCTGTGAAAATAGCAAACATGCGGTGCGTATCAGAGCAAGGAGTGTAGGTCACTATACAGTTAAAGGTTACGGATGAACTATTCTGAATTGAATGTATTGTTCCTCTTGGAACAAAAACCCGATCTCCGATTTTGGCTATTTTCTTTTTACCGTTGATGTCAAAGATTCCTTCGCCCTCAGTGACTTCAAAAAGCTCATCCATGTGTTTGTGGAAGTGTTTTGGAACAAACCCCTTGGGATGGAGACTAAAATTCATTCTGTACAAGTCCGGGTTGTACTCCGTACAGACGAACGTTTGTTTCATGAAGGAAACAGGCTTATTCAAAATTCGCTCATAGTTCATAGAAACAGTCAGTTGAATCCGTTGCGAAGATAAAAAACAAACTTTTCGAAACCGAATGAAGCCTTTACCCGACCACAAAGAAAGGTTGCGGTCATTATTTGTATATTCGCGTTGAAATAAGTGAATAATGTCCATAGAGGTAAAAAACCTTTTCAAATATTACGGAGACCAGGCTGCTGTGAGGGATATCTCTTTTACGATCAGCAGGGGCGAGATCGTAGGTTTTCTCGGTCCCAACGGTGCTGGCAAATCGACAACAATGAAGATTATCACCGGATACATCAATGCCTCATCAGGAGAGGTAAAAGTATGCGGAATGCCTGTTGATGTGGATTCCTTGGAAACGAGGAAGAAGATCGGTTATCTGCCCGAGCACAATCCGCTTTACACCGACATGTACGTTAAAGAATACCTGGAATTTGTTGGTCAGATCTACAAGGTAAAGGATGTTCGGAAAAAGGTGGCTGACATGATCAAGGCCGTCGGATTGGAAGTTGAGCAGAACAAAAAGATCGGTGCTTTGTCAAAGGGTTACCGTCAGCGTGTTGGCTTGGCTGCAGCGATCATTCACGACCCGGAGGTGCTGATCTTAGATGAACCAACATCAGGTCTGGACCCTAACCAGCTGGTGGAAATCCGCGAACTGATCAAAAAGATCGGGAAATCCAAGACAGTCATGCTCTCCACGCATATCATGCAAGAGGTGGAGGCCATCTGTGACAGGGTGATCATCATTAAGAACGGTCAGATCGTTGCGGATGATACGGCCGAGGCGCTACAGCACGAACATCAAACCGTATATGTGGAGTTTGAAGGAACCAGTTCTAAGGCCCAGCTGGCGAAGATTCCGCACGTTAGAAAGGTGGAGAAGGTGAACAACGGATGGTTACTTGAAACTACCGAGGAGGTCGATCTCCGAAAAGTGATCGCCCAGTTTGCTCAGAGGAACGATCTTTTAGTCCTTACTTTGAAATTGGAAGAACGATCTCTGGAAGAAGTATTCAAAGAGTTAACCAAATAAGCATGCCCAAAAATTTCATTGAAGAGTTGCGTTGGCGAGGTATGGTTCATGATATCATGCCCGGAACGGAAGAAGCTCTGAATAAGCAGGTTTCAGCGGGATATATTGGATTTGACCCTACAGCAGATTCTCTGCACGTTGGTCATCTTGTCCAGATCATGACACTGGTGCATTTTCAGCGTGCTGGACATAAACCATTCGCACTCGTAGGTGGTGCAACAGGAATGGTTGGAGATCCTTCCGGAAAATCTCAGGAGCGTAACCTGCTGGATGCTGCCACGCTGGATCACAATGTGGCTTGTGTGAAGTTCCAGCTGGAAAAGTTCCTTGACTTTGATTGCGGTGCAAATTCCGCAGAAATGGTCAACAATTACGACTGGTTCAGGAATATGACCTTTCTGGACTTTATCCGGGATGTTGGGAAGCACATTTCAGTGAACTATATGATGGCGAAGGATTCTGTGAAGAAGCGCCTGGAGACAGGGATGTCATTTACGGAATTCAGCTACCAGCTTGTTCAAGGCTATGATTTCTATTACCTGAACCAGCACAAGAACTGCATTGTTCAGCTTGGAGGTTCCGATCAATGGGGAAACATCGTAACGGGTACGGAACTGATCCGACGAAAGTCAGGTGGTGAAGCTTATGCGGTGACCACTCCGCTGATCAAAAAGGCTGATGGCACAAAATTCGGTAAAACAGAAGGAGGAAATGTGTGGCTGGACCCCGAAAAAACCTCGCCATATGAATTCTATCAGTTTTGGCTCAACTCCAGTGATGCTGATTCAGTGAATTACATCCGCATTTTCACATTGCGTTCTAAAGAGGAGATCGAAGAGCTCGAAAAGCAGCACAACGAGGCACCGCACCTGCGCATCCTTCAAAAAGCGATCGCAGAAGATATTACAAGCCGGGTTCATGGAGAGGAAGCACTGAAAACAGCTATCGCTGCGTCAAACATTCTCTTCGGCAAATCTACGGCAGATGACCTGAGATCACTGTCAGAAAAGGACTTCTTCTCTATTTTTGACGGGGTTCCGCAGGCTACGGTTTCCAAGACCGATTTTGATGGATCACTATCTATTGTCGATGCACTGGCAGCAAAAACAGGTTTCCTTTCATCCAATGGAGAAGCACGCCGTGAATTGAAAGCGAATGCTATTTCTGTAAATAAGGAGAAAGTGGGTGAGGAGTTCAGTATTACTCAGGAACATCTGATCAACGGACGATACGTGCTACTCGGAAAAGGGAAGAAAAATAACTATATTCTGATCGTGGAGTGATTCTTTCCTCTCGATAAAATTAACCTTATCATTAACAGTGCGATCCCCGTTAAAAAAGCCAATAAGGTGATCGGCGGTAGGTAAAGTGGCCAACTGTACGGTTCGAGCCAACCGTTAAAGCCGATTGCGGCAGGATGCAATGTGCTTAGGATAAATCCGATCTTACCCAAACGAAATATGCGGTCAGTGTTTGGTCTGTTTTGCATGGCGCCGATCAAAGGGAACGTATAGATGAGGGCACTGACCGCGCCCAGACTAATGGCCATCCATCCCGAAAAGTTAAGTGAGTCTCCGTTGTAGAGTTTTCCGTAGTGTTCAGGCCCCAGGTGGAAGAACGTAATAATCATGTGGATTAAGCCTAAAGTGAATCCAAATACTCCCAGCGCTCTTCGGTTACTCTTTGTCTTATTCAAAAGTTTTTGCGGAAGAACAGATAACCCGATGAAGAGAAATGCTGTCCATGCCAAAGCCTTGTTGAGAATGAACATCCATTCGGACAAAGGAATATCGGCCCCGACGTGGTAGCGAAGTGCAGCATAAAAATAGCAGAAGACGAAGATGAAGAGGGTGTATCTGCTCATCAGTATTCGATTTCCCAAAGGAAAAGACCATGGGCTGGAACGCTCACTGCGGCAGCTCCCCTGTCCTTTGCGTCGAGTATCTTTTCAAATCCGGTATCGTCGAGCTTTCCTAATCCCACTTCCAACAGTGTTCCTACCGTTGCACGTACCATGTTCCTGAGGAATCGGTCTGCGGTTATTTCAAAATAATAATGATCATCATGGAGTTGTTTCCATTCCACTTTATGTACTGAACAGATGTTGGTCTTCACATCCGTATGCAATTTTGAAAATGAGGTGAAATCGCGGGTTCCGAGCATACATTTCGCTGCATGATTCATCTTATCAAGATCCAGTTTTTGTGGATAGTACCAAGATCGGTCGTATAGGAAAGGATCCTTCTGAGCATGGATGAAATAGCGGTATGTCCTTCGCTTTGCACTAAAACGGGCGTGCATGTCATTGTTCACTTCTTTTATATAACGAACGACGATGGCATCCGAAAGCATCTTATTCAGCTTGTAGACTAATTGAAAGTCTGCCGAGTTTTCCGGTAGATCAGCATGAAAAAAGTATTGCTGTGCATGGACACCCGTGTCGGTTCTTCCGCAGCCAACGATCTCGATGGGTTGATTTGAGAACAACTTTGAAAGATTCTCTTCGAGCTCCTGCTGAATAGAAACCTGTTTTGGTTGACGTTGCCAACCAAAATAGTCTGTACCCCGATAGGTGATCTCGAAGAAATACCTTTTCATGGCACAAAGGTAGGTGTTTAGAGGAAAACGCTACAATTGTCAGCGTCGGATGAACTTTACCGGGGTGTAACCGTCTGCCATCAGGAAATAAATTCCGTTGGTCAGTTCACCGACAAATACAGACTGATCAGGGTTCACAGTACCGTTCAAAACCGTTCGGCCACTCTGATCAGTTATGAGGTAGTTCAATTCACCCACTTCTTTTTTAATGTCCAAGAACAGGCTTTCATCTGTTGGATTCGGATAGATCCTAACGCTGTTTTCATCCAGTTCTCCGATGCCCAGATTTTCCGTCACAATGAATTGTCCCATCATCCCCATGTCCTCATGCGTAAGCATATGACAATGGTACATATAGGGCATCATGTCATCGGCATAATCTTCGAATTTGGTGATAAACTTCACGGAACCTTGCCCTCCGGGAACCAGCACTACATCCTTTCTTCCCTCAAGGTAAGCCGGAGGAGCAACATTGTTTACCGCCAATAGATAGAATTGGACGTCATGAATGTGAAAAGGGTGTGCGATCGGGGTCATATTGGTGATTTCCCATACTTCGATATTATCGAGCGGAATGTAGTAGTTGATCACCTCCATGTCGAACATTTGACCATTGATGACGAAGGTGTCCAGAAGGTTCATTGGCCCCCCCATGGTCATGCGTTCAAGGATCAGTGGTCGAAATTCATTAGCGGATGCTTCTTCCCATGGAGTGATCGTAGTTAGAGTTGCAGGAAGGGAAATCACTGGTTCAGCAACTGTAACAGGTGCAACTACGTTAATTTGGAGGACGTCGAAATTTGCTCCATTCAGCGGATTAGCAGAATAACCAGGAATAGTAGCGGTTAAAGGTGCTCCCATTCCGGGATTAGTTGCGCCGTAGATCCCATTTTCAAATTCTGATGCAAAGCTTCGAAGCAGAATGCTCTGTCCTTCCATACCTGTGAGATCTACTACTATTTCAGCTCGTTCTCCCGGTGACAGTCGAATACGGGTAAGGTCCAAAGGAGCAGCACGCAGTCCGCCATCAGTAGCAATTAGCTTAAAAGACTGGTTATTGGTGAAGCCAAAATTAAAGACTCTCTCGGAAGACCCATTTAATAGGCGCAAACGGACAAATTGAGCCGGTGCATCCAGGTAAGGATCAATAGTGCCGTTGACCATCACATGGCGATCATCTGCAGATTCGACCACGATCTGGTTGTTCGCATCAAAAGCTTTCGTTTGTACGATCAATGGAAAATCATCAACACCATAAGATCTCGGGAGTGAAAGTGCTGCCTCTTCATCATCCTTTACGATAATCATTCCGGCTATACCCTTCAAAACTTGTTCATTGGTGTGCATGTGTAGATGGGGATGATACCAGAACGTACCGGCCTTATCCAGCACAGTAAACATTGGATTCCATGTAGTTCCGTCCTGGATTACGTTATGCGGGCCTCCATCTGCCATTGCCGGTACATGTAATCCGTGCCAGTGAAGGGTTGTTTCATCACCCAATGAGTTCGTAACGTTCAGCATCACA
>JBKCAB010000181.1:0-1376 GCA_046307935.1 Bacteroidota bacterium
ATTCTTTCTTGGGATCCTTATGACCGTTGCTTCAATGGAATCGCTCGGGCTGATCCTGAATTTCGGAGAGATGGTCAGTGCAGCCATTCCGGAAAGCATCTTCATTACATTACTGGGTATGGCTTCAGCTATTATTGACAATGTTCCGCTGGTTGCTGCAAGTATTGGAATGTTCACGCAAGGAACGGATGATTCGATCTGGCATTTCATCGCCTTTGCAGCAGGTACGGGCGGATCAATGCTGATCATCGGTTCAGCAGCAGGAGTTGTCGCCATGGGCATGGAAAAGATTACTTTCTTCTGGTACATGAAACGAATCTCACTCCTGGCTGCCATCGGCTATTTTGCAGGTATTGGGATCTTTCTCCTGATGCCGACCAGATCGGTTGAAGGAAAGGCTCCAGAGGCGAAACCATCCCACCATGGTAAGCAGATCGAGGTAAAAAAAGCAGAGGTCGTAAAACATGCCGATGCAACTTTTTATGTAAAATGAGTTATAATTTTTAACAACACAACAACTAACACAGTTTGATTATGAGTATGTTTTTTTTACTGCAAGCAGGTCAAGTCGGAAAAGGGCCCAAAAATGTAGCTTATTGGGAGATAATTGAACAATCAAATGCCGGAATTGGCTGGCTGATTAATCTCATTCTCTTTATAATGTTTGGATATACAATCTTTGTTTTTGTGGAGCGATTTTTGGCAATACAAAGAGCCGCCAAGGATGAACAGAAATTGCTCGAGAAAGTTAAAGATGCAATGAATAAAATTCAACAATCAAAGGATGATGGAAGTGAATTCAAACGAGCAAAAGAAGAAGCTGTTAAAATTTGTGATGACTTCAAGGATAGTCCCATCGCTGGTATGCTGCGCAAAGGGATCGAAAGAGTGGAATCAAAACCGGAAAGCATTGCGTCTGCAATCGAGAATAAGGGGAAATTTGAGATCCTTCGTCTTGAACAGCGACTGAACTTCCTGGCTACTGCCTCCGGTGCAGCTCCGATGATCGGATTCCTTGGGACGGTTGTTGGAATGGTTGTGGTTTTCATAGATCTCCAAAACGCTACCTCTCTTGAGCTGCGTATCATTGCTCCGGGTATCATGACGGCAATGATAACTACTGTGGAAGGACTTATTGTCGGTATCATTGCGTTCATGGGTTATAACTTCTTAGTAGGAAAGATCGGAAAGGTGATCTACCAGATGGAGAATGCAGCCCTTGAATTCATGGATTTGATACCACGTAATAAATAATCAGCCATGGATCTGAGCTCAAGAAATAAGGTCAAAGTTGAAGGTGGAATGGCGTCCATGACGGACTTGGTATTTCTTTTGTTGATCTTCTTCATCATCATGAGCTTGATGTCGAACAATCA
>JBKCAB010000182.1:0-9467 GCA_046307935.1 Bacteroidota bacterium
TGCTTTTGCATGAGGTATTCGGATCGTTTCTTTAGGGTTTCATCCGCCTTTCCATCGAGGAATTCTATTTCCTCCTGTGTTTGCAAATCGCCCGTCGCGCCAACGACATAATTTCGAGGTAGCGTTATCGTCACATCGAAAGAACCGTATTCTGAGTAGAACTCCCCCTGATTCAGATAAGGCATCGCATTCCAGCCATTCTTATCGTAAACCGCTGGCTTCGGCTACCATTGGGTGATCTGGTACGACTGATCGATATGTCCGAGGCGGGAAATGCTTCCGGAAGGAATTTTTACATAGAATGGGGTGCTGACCTTCATGCGCTCACCCGGACCAAGCGGTGTATTGAGGTAAAGAATGGCGATATCAATATTTTGTGGGTCGTATTCCCATTTCACCTTTTGATCATTGACCTTGAAATCGAGCGAGTCGATCGAACCCTTGTTCTTTTCTTCTCCAAATGTTAGTTCCGTCTCTCCTCCTTCGTATTGCTGACGACCCAGCGCTGTTTTTCCGTTTCGGTAGGCATTTGGCCATAGGTGGACATAGATCCGATCCAGTTTGTCTGGCGAATTGTTGATGTACTCGAACTCTTCATAGGCCATCAGGCTGTGTTCAGTGTCGTTCAGGCGAACGGTGATCTTATAGTTGACCTCCTGCTGCCAGTAATTTTGTGCTGAGCCTTTAGAGAATGTGATTGAAAGGAGGAGAGCTGAAAAGAAATATCTCATACAAATGATGTTTCAACAAAAATAAAATGTTCTCTTTTTCAGACTTTTTTAGATCAGAAAAGTTACAAACAAAAAGAGCCGCAAAAATGCAGCTCTTCATTCGTGTAGATGTATAATCAGAATAAAGTGACTCTCAGTTGCGATCGGGTTCCATCTATAAGCACATTCAGTACATATGTACCTGAGCTCAATGAGGTCAGATCGATCGTTTCCGACGGATTACTGATGATTTTCTGAAGGATGATTTTCCCTGATAGATCGGTCAATTCCATATTGATTTTACTGTTATTATTCGATTTAATCATCAGGATACCATCTGTAGGATTTGGAAAGATCTCGACTTCAGCTGATTCAACGTCTGTGATTCCGACATAGTTATCTGTTCCGTCACAGTTCTCATCAATACCGTTGTTCAGGATCTCAGTTGCATCAGGATTGATGGCGTCATTGCTGTCGTCACAATCGTCCTGGTTCAATGAATATCCGGGACCGGGAATCTCGCAGAAGAGGATTTCCTGACCTGCACCAAAACCATCAAGGTCTTCATCCAAATAGTAGGTGGCAAAGAAGAAATCTTCATCAAACAAACCGTCACAGTCATTATCCAATCCGTCGCAAAGTTCATCTGCACTCGGGTAAATTGTAGCGTCAGTGTCATCACAGTCCTGATCGTTTGTGGAGAAACCGGGACCCGGGTTGGAGCAGAGCTCTATGGAACTTCCGCTTCCGAAGCCGTCATTGTCCTGATCCGTAAAGTATGGTGTGAAAACTGCATCTTCCTCAAAGATACCGTCACAGTCGTTATCAAGACCGTCACAGACATCGCTTGCATTTGGATTGATGGTTTCATCCTGATCATCGCAATCACCGCCGGTCAAACTAAAGCCTGTCCCGGGATCAACACAGAGTTCCGTTGCTGTAGCGTCATCTCCAAACCCATCATTATCCTGATCTGTAAAGTATGTTGTGAAAACTGCATCTTCCTCAATGATACCATCACAGTCGTTATCAAGACCGTCACAGATATCGCTTGCATTTGGATTGATGGTTTCATCCTGATCATCGCAATCACCGCCGGTCAAACTAAAGCCTGTCCCGGGATCAACACAGAGTTCTGTTGCTGTAGCGTCATCTCCAAACCCGTCATTATCTGCATCTGTGTAGTAAGTTGTGGAAGGGGTAACTGTAAGATCAAACGTAATAATGCTATCACAAAAAGCACTATTCGTGATACTTTCTGCATAAGTGCCTGAATTCGGATAAGAAATTCCCGCCGGAGAAGTATAGTCACCGCATGAGGATACCGAAAGGATCGAAGAAGAAGCACAACCCCATGTGATGGTCACGTCATCGATCGATAATCCATGATCGGTACCTAAATGATCCGGATCATCCCACTTTAACATGATGTACGACCCATTGGGAATGACCAAGCCGGGAATGGAAATATTGTTCAAAACAACTTTGTTTGCCGCAGCGTTCCCATTCAGTGCTCCAGCTGTAGCTGAGTTGACAGGGCTGCTTGCAGAGAGTGCAGTTACCTGAGTCCAGCCGGTAAAAACGCCTGGCATCAGATTTGTCATTTGGGTGCTCAATATCTTGTACCAAAATGTGAGTGTATTTGGGGTCGTGTTGCCACCGCATCGCCATTGTTCCATTTTGTAGCTGACAGACATCTGTGTAACATTGGCGCCAGTGTTGTTTACGAATTGAACACCATGTGCAAAATTTCCTCCGAATGAAGTATTACTTGATCCGATTGTACCCAATGCTCTATCGGTGGACCCCGTACTTCCGTAGCTGTATAAGCCGCCAGAGTTGGAAGTTCCTGCGCCCGCTCCATATGCAATACTTGAAGTGGTACGTTGAGAATACCATCCCGGGATCGTTACATTATCAATAAAGTCAGTCGCAACAGTGGAGTTGGATAGCGAATTGAAATTCTGATAGTGAAAACCTGAGCTTGCTCCCATAGTGAATTGTGCTAATCCCGGAAGCGGAAGAAGAATGGCAAACAGAAGTTTTTTCATAGGACAAAAGTTACATATCAAAAGTACGAACCTTTCCTTAAAAATCATTTGCCATCCGAAAGAAACTAGGTTGTATCTCAACTAGAAAAGCCGAAAAAACACATTTTTATCGATCAATGCATTTCGTCATCCTCTTTCGGATCCGGAGGGAAGAGTTTCGGCGCATCTTTTACACCTTGCATCATATCAAGGAAATCTTCAAGCTGAGACAGACTGATGCTTTTTGCGATGATCTTTTTATCCTTATCCAGAACGAACACCCTCGGCGTAGAGAATACGTCGTAGGTAGTTTGGTAGTTCAATGATTCCAATGTCGTATATCGCGGAACAAATTTACTGGCATCCTCCACCGCTGCTTTGAACAAAGGATCGGTTACCGCCACATTCGTAAAGGTCAAGTTGTTGTCTTTAACGAACTTCTTCCATTTGCCAAATTCCTCTCCCACAGCCTTCCCAACAGCGAATACCTCAACATTTCTTGCTTTTAGCTTTTGAGAATACAGTGTTTCGAGCTTCGGTGTTATTGTTTTACAATGACCACACTCCGGATCCCAGAAATAAAGGATGGTATATTCTGATTTCAAACTGTAGAAGTCAAGCCAACGGGAATCGGATGTGTCGCGAAGGATCAGGTTAGGTGGTTTTACACCCATAACCAATTTTTTCTGAACAGGAATCTTTTCGCACAATTCTTCAAGCTTCTCAGGGGTCATCCAGAATGCAGGGCTTTTTCCCTCAGCGTTTGTTGAGCAATAATACTTATCTGCCATCAACGTGTATACTTTGTCCATTCCCATAATCTTGCTCTTTCCGAAGTTGGAGGTGATCCAGGAAACACAATATTCGAACGTACGGGATTTTGGATTCAATCCATCACAGAACCTGAAGGCCTGAGCAAGGATGGAGTCCCAGTGCTGTACGACCATGTTTCCTCCGAAATAATATTCCAGCTTGTTGTGAAACACTGGTGTATTCACGAGGCGATCGTCATTTAGGTCAACATGATCCCAGTAGTGTGTTCTGAACCAATTGAACTTGAAATTTGAATCAAGGATAGTCCCTTTTTCATCTTTCGGCGGTTCCGGTATGTCTAGATCCATAGACATCTTCACGACCTTTGAAACTAACTTGCCATTGTGGTCCTTTACTATCGATTTCTGGTAATTAAGTACTTCCTTGGAGAGGGCATCGATGTCATCACCGAGTTTTTTATAATCAGGATTGTCTTTTGGCAACTTGGATCTTTTCTCTGAAATTGTCGCAGAAAGTGAACGTTTGTCTTGCATGAAACGCACATAATCGAAAAACACAGTATTTTCCTCTGACCGACGGACTTTCATGTTAGCGATATAGTCGGAATTGGAATCTCCGGAAGTCTCTAGAAAAATTTCTTCCTTGTTGTAAACAAACTCGAAGAATTTCTGGCCGGGCAGTAAAAGCCCCAGAATTCCTGCACTTTGTTTAGAGCCATCAAACTCCACATAGCCGTTCTTTATTTCAGCGGTGTCTGCATAGTAAAGCCCCTTTCCAAAGTATTTCACCAGGTGAACGGTTGTGTCTTTTTGTCCGCTTACCTTAAATCGCAGTTTCTGTGCATTAGAAGTACAGCAGATCAATATAAAACTCAGGACGAAAATGGATCTCATAGTTTTTGTGCTTTGAGTGTTGAAATTACGAATCCTTGACGATGCAAAATTACAAAAGGATGCCTATTAACATATCTTTAACCATATCAGTATTCCTTGAAAATACCTTTCTTAGCTGACCGAAAGCTGGCTAATGTGAAGATCCCAAATGACAGCAGCAATGCAGCAATGCTTTGATAGGAGAGTGCAGTTCCGATGTAAAGACCGCCTGAAGCGAACATCTCATCCAGGAAAAACTTGAAAATGAAGAATATGAGCATCCCCAATGTGGCAACGATCCCGAAAACCATCACGAAATAGAGAAAGAACTTTTTTGTTAAGATCCGGGGATGGTATCCGATCCGCATTAGCGTGCGCACCTCGTAAGCATTCCTTGACATCAGCAACTGCATATACTGGATCAACACGAGCCCGGAGACAAACACTGCAATGATCGAAATTCCCAACACGACGAGGAACAAGGTGCCTACCATGCTTTTTAAGCGCCCTACGACCATCTGTGAATTCTTCGATTCCAGCCCCCTTTTCTTCAATAATTCCTCTACCAATCCGAATTCACTTTCTTTACCTGAGACCATGATCTGCGTTATCTTCTTGTCCTTAGCGAGTGCGTATTTCTCGTTTCCGTATTTCATGAATGTCTCAGGAACGAGAATAGATGCAACTTCATTGGTGAAGCCGATTATACGTGCATCAACCCATTCTTTGCCGTTTTCGTTCGAAAGTGTGAACTTGAACTTGATATCCATCGCCAGATCGTCTGAAACTTGCGGAATTCCCTGAGCACTCATGAAAGTGTTGAGCATAACAAGAAAATCACGCGGCAGAATGATCGGAACGTAGGCGTCACCTTCTTTCCAGCGCCATTTCTCAGATTTTACATCAAGAAACTTTGGGTCAAGTGTCTGGATAAATACATCAGAGCGGAATCTGGGAACCAAAGGGTCTGCAGTTTCGAAAGACACATCAAAATTATTGCTTACCACAGGTTGGACATCCTCGATGAAAGGTTCAGCCTTGATCTTTCTGAGCTCGTTCTCCGAAAAGTCAGTTTTGGTAAGTCTTAACGTACTCGAATTGGTGACCTTTTTCTGTACGATGATGGTATTCGGACCGAGGATATCTGCCCCTTCACCAAATTCATTGACCTTAATGAGGTAATGGATGGATGTTATCAGGAAGGTGATACCCATGAAAGCACCGATGATCGCAATGATCAGCTGCTTTTTATCTTGATTGCGGAAGAGAAGTTTGTTCAACATGGTTCAAAGTTTTAATTCGCGGTCGTAATGGGTGCCATGGTTTTCTCCAAGCGTGGTTAGAATGAAACCGGCTCCTTGTTCGTTACAGCGCTGGTGAATGAGTTCCAGACAAATGTTCGTGTTATCTGCGTCAAGATGAGAGAACGGTTCATCCATGATCAGCCAGTGGAACGGTTGTGCGAGGGATCTGAGAATAGCGACGCGCTGTTGTTGACCCATGGAAAGCAGACCGCAGCGTTGTTCCCATTTGTTCCTGATCCCCATTCGGTCGAGTAGCTCCATGAGTTGAGTCTCCGTGTACACATGAAACAGATCGTTCTTCAGCAAAAGATTCTCGCGTACGGTCAGATCAGGGAAGAGCTGCAGGTCCTGAAAAACGACAGCGATGCGCCTTTGACGGATTTCCGCCCAGTCATCGGGCGTGTAGGTCTTTATGTCCTTTCCATTGTAGGTGATGGTACCGGCGTAATCGCTTCTGAGACCAACAGCCGAAAGTGTAAACGTAGATTTTCCTTTACCGCTGGAAGCATTCAACAGGATCTTTTCGCCGGAATGGAATTCTACATGTCGCCCCCAAATACTTTCATCGGAGTGTTTGATGGAGGCAAGGGGTTCTGGCATTACATTGTCGAATACGATCTTCATTGCTCTGTGATTTGTAATGTGAATTTCAACAATCATTCCAAACGGAACGGGACTT
Source organism: Bacteroidota bacterium (assembly GCA_046307935.1). Taxonomy (GTDB): domain Bacteria; phylum Bacteroidota; class Bacteroidia; order Flavobacteriales_D; family Crocinitomicaceae; genus M0103. The sequence continues at coordinate 6,370 of JBKCAB010000182.1, forward strand.
CAAATTTATGGGTCAGTACAGCAGTTCACTGTAACCTGTTTCTGAACTTTACACTCCTGATTATCATAGTTTTGATAGGATTACATTGACCATTGTGGTCATGTTGGAAAAGGGAATAAGTGTCGCGTCATTGTAGCGTCTCAGCCACGTCATTTGTCTTTTGGCATAGTTGCGCGTATGTTGTTTGATCAATGAGATGGCATCAACGAGAATGAGCTCATCATCCAGGTAGCGAAACAATTCAGAGTAGCCCACCGTTTTCATGACACCCAGAGCGCGGTGGGGCAGCAAAGAGCGCACTTCATCGACCAAACCGAGTGCGATCATATTGTCTACGCGCTCATCGATCCGCTTGTAAAGTTCTTCCCTCGGGAGTTCGATAATAAATCGGATCACGTTAAATGATTTTTCTTTCTTTTTTCCTGTTCTGAGCTCAGAAAAGGGTTTTCCGGTTACTCTGTTTGCTTCTAATGCCCGGATGACGCGGCTTGGATTATTTCTGTCGATGGTATCGTACATTTCTGGATCACGCTGTTCAAGTTCTTGAAGCAACGAATCTAGGCCGTGTTCTTTCCATTGTCTGGTAAGGTCCTCTTTAATTTTTGCGTCTGTGGGAATATCGTCCAGACCTTCACACAATGCATCAACGAACATCCCTGAGCCACCTGTAAGTATTACGGTGTCTTTTGTTTCAAATAGCTCGACTAAGAGCTTTTCCGCTTCCTGTGCAAACCGCGCTGCAGTTACTTCATCGGTAATATCATGAGAATCTATGAAATAATGGTTTATACCCGCTTGTTCCTCAACAGAAGGTTTGGCTGTTCCGATCGACATTTGCTTGTAAAATTGTCTGGAGTCGGCTGACAGGATCACTGTTGAGAGGCGTCTTGCAAGTTCGATCGATAAGCCTGTCTTTCCGCTTGCAGTTGGTCCCTGAACTACGATCAGCTTTTTTACATGTGTAGGATATCCGGTCATGTAGTTTTAAATAGGGAACTCCATTCGAGATGGCGGGCATAGATCGATCGCACATATTTGAAGGTGATGACACCACGGTGTGAGCCATTGCGCACAACGGGGTCTGTGTAATAGGCTTGCTTAGACAAATTAAGCATCATTAGTTCTACGTTGTCGTCCCAGCGGTGCGGATCTTTTCCATATTTTTCGGCCAGTCGCATGGCATCTTCCACATGTCCGTGACCGGCATTGTAACTTGCGAGACAGAATTTTATCCTTTGTTGCTCATCCGGAATGAATGCAAACTTCTCATAAAGTTTGTACATCAGCTTCATCCCACCAGAGATCTGAACCTCCGGAGGTGAGTCGGGAAAAACGCCGTATTTAGGACCTGTCGATGGCATGAACTGCAACATGGAATAGGCTCCACCGTAACCCAAAGCTTTTGGATTGAAACGCGATTCCTGATAGGCGATCGCGGCGAGTATTGTCCAATCCCACTTGTATTTTTCTGCTTCCTTTTTGAAAATAGCGTCATAAGGCGACAATTCACTCTTTCCTGGTTCATACTTTGTGTCCTCGGCTGAAAGACCAGGTCCTGTTTCAAAGTATTTTCTGCAGAGATAACGGAATTCAGCCCTCGCCATAAAGTTATTCAACCAACGATCCAAACGCGCTTTCAGCAAGGGAGAATTCTTTCTGAGACCGAAGCAGATCTTTTGCTTCACTGAAAGCACTGTGCTGATATCCAAGTTTTCATAGTATTTCTCGTTCGCCTTCGCAACGTTTTGTTCTGTAACAGTGTAGTCAATCATTCCTTCCGCAACCATTTCGATCATTTCCTCCACACCAATAGTCCCATCTTGTTCCTCAATGTAGATCGTTTCCCCGATCTCCTCCTGAAGGTTGATCAGGCGACTGTGATTGCTTGAGTTTTTCCAGACATGGATCCTTTTCTTGGCCAATTCCTCGGGATTTCTGATCATAGCTGTGCTTAATTCATCAAATGCCATGTTCTCCCAATTTTTTGGTTTGCGCTGAATCAGTACCTGCGGTGTGTGGATATAGGGTGCTGAGAAATCAATCCTTTTCTCACGATCTTTGGTGAATGTCAGATTGCAACCCACCAGATCTCCCTCTTGTTTGTTGAGCAGGTCAATCATTTCGTCCAGATCGTGAAGTATTCTCACTTCCAGTTCTACTCCGAGTTCATCTGCAAACTCTTTCAGTAACTCATATTCAAACCCCATCACTTTTCCTCGGTAAATGAAATAAGAAGTTGAGCTGTTTTCGAGAAGGACAGTCAGTTTTCCTTTTTTGAGGATATCATCGAGATCACCAGTTGTTTTTTTGTTGTTCAGCGAGGAATCATTCCCGTTGAAACAAGCAAAAAGAGTTGTAAACAGAGCGATACCAAAGAGCGAAAAAAAACAGTTTCTGTTGAGCATGATCTTAACGGTGACGCAATTTAAACTTTTTTGGTTTTAGGCTCGAGGTTCATTTTCCAAAGACTGAATGATCTGTTTAAAATGAGGGATCGCGTCGTGCATGTACCGTTCGAATATTTCTTCAATGGTATCTTTCAGTTCATCGAATACCTTTGGCGCTATATGCAATGTATTGGGAAATGAAAGCCGTGAGCCAACTCCCGAACACATTTTGTCGAGTCCCCAAGATGTTCTGTAGTAGAACATCCAGTCATTCTCTCTAAGTCGGTTGATGAAGTCCAAGAATTCAATAGAATAATCTCGCCTATGGGCAATCGGGTGGGCATAAAAAGCATTCAGAAAATCACGGTAGTCCATTGGGTGGAACTCCGACCAACGGCTGGCGAGTAGGTGATCGAAAAAGAGATCGACGGCAATCGCAGATACTTTCGGAAGTTTTGGATAAAGTTTGGGCATCAATTCCGCGACAGCTGGATGATGGTCAATGTACTGATCGATATTTCTATGCAGTACAATTCCATTCCGTATCGACTGAGGATATGAGGAAAGGTCTGAACCTTTTACGAAATCCCCGAATAAGTTCGCATACATTAATGCGTGATCATCGCCGGAAAAGTAGAGGTGCCCTAAAAAATTCATGGGCAACAAAGAAAAAACTCCCGTTGTCCGGGAGCTTTGAGATCAGTATTCATC
>JBKCAB010000183.1:0-1738 GCA_046307935.1 Bacteroidota bacterium
ATTGATTCCGCCCTTCCAAGAGCGCATTGTGTTTCTCCAATAGGATCAGGTATTTATTCTTCCAGTATTCAACGGTGTTTTCACCATAGGCCGAATAGTGTATTTCGACCGCCTCGGCAGTAAGTTGGCGGTAGTTTTTGAGTTCGTTGATGTCGTTCGAAAAATCGTGGTGAATGATCTTTCCGATCTCCAGGATGACCTCTATGGAAAGTGAAGCATTCTCAAAGGCATTGTAGATCCACCGGCGACTCTTACCGAGTTTTTTCGTGAGCTGCGTGAGGGGCATACCACTCTGTCGTACAGCTCGTTCCACGATCTCTCCTCTGTGTTGCATCATGCACAAAAGTGAGCATGTAAGTGTGTAATAAAATATACATAAAATGCGCTAAAAAGAGAAATAAACGTTTATTTTGCACAACAAACTCTTTAGCCATGAGAAAACAATTATCTAAATTTTTTGCTGCAGCAAGTCTTTGCTCCTTGTTGCTTACTCCTTTTCCGAGCTTTGCGCAAGTGCCCGACTACGTCCCAACAATTGGCCTCGTAGGCTGGTGGCCATTTAACGGAAATGCGAACGATGAGAGTGGAAATGGGAATAACGGAACGGTGAATGGCGCCACGTTGACGGCAGATCGGTTTGGAGAAGCGGATAAAGCTTATAGTTTTGATGGAGAGGATGATTGGTTTGAAGCGAACATCAATCAAAACAATTCTTTTGCAGTTTCCATCTGGGTCAATTATAATGCATTTATATCGACTGGTATTGTTTGGCAGCACAAGAATAATTGCGGAAGAGGCGGGGGATTTATGCTCATGAATATTAATGGAAATCTGCGGTTTTACACATATAAATGTGGTGAGTGCAGTTTGTCCAATTGTAATGATTTTGTTGATATTCCCAACGTTACTGCACTACAGCAAGGCGAGTGGTATCATATTGTCTTGAATAAAAGTGTTGATGGAAATACAAAGATATTTGTGAATGGTAATGAAGTCCTAAATATTACTGATGTAAATACCAATATAAATTACGGTTCTCAGCCTTTTAGTATCGGAAAATGGCACGATACCCCTGATTTATATTATTCGGCGGCAGTAAAGGACGACATCGGCATCTGGAACCGCGCTTTAACCCAATGTGAGATCCAGGATCTTTATGATGCGCAGTTGGGTTCCTCAAGCAATGTTTCCGAAACGAGTTGTGGATCCTTTTTCTGGAATAACAACACGTACACGCAAAGCGGTCAGTACCAATTTCAAACGACGACTGCACAGGGTTGTGACAGTACAGCAAACCTCAATTTAACGATCAACCAACCGAGCGCTTCCACCCAAACTCAAACTGCACTCGACAGCTACACTTGGCCGGTAAATGGTCAGACTTACACCCAATCGGGAACGTACACTGCGGTAATCCCGAATGCGGCAGGCTGCGACAGTACGATCACATTGAATTTAACCATGAACTATACCGGTATCGAGGATTTTGAAATGAACGGCTTCAAAAAACTCCTCAAGATTACCGATCTCAACGGACGGGAAACTCCTTTCCGGAAGAATACGGTGCTGCTGTTCATCTATGAAGATGGAACGGTGGAAAGGGTTTTTGAGGCGGAATGATTTGATTTAAAAAACAGTCGGTTCAGGGCAAGCCCTGAACCGACTGTTTTTTATCCCAGAACCGACTGTTTTTTTTTGTCCCTGAACCGACTGTTTCTTTTTTACTGAATCGAATATT
>JBKCAB010000184.1:0-1101 GCA_046307935.1 Bacteroidota bacterium
GTTCTTGAAATACTGATCGTACGAGGCGCTGTATGTCACGTAATTTCCGGTTAGACTAGGCCATTCATTGCGGTAGTTCAATGCGAAACGAGGGCACCCGTGTGAGCCCGCAAAGGCAGGATTCAAGTACAGTGGATTGGCATAGAACTGTGTAAATGTAGGATCTTGAGCGAAAGAACCGGATAAGGCGCTCAACATTAAGAGTGCAAGTAGGTATCTTTTCATAGTTTTCACAGTGTTAAGAATTTTTGACGCTTATTGGGATTGAATGTGATGAACTTTAACACCAATTGGTGTGATAGTAGTTGTTTACTCAGCATGGTTGAATGCAAATAATCTGCTTGGTAGTTGATAGAGAAACGACTAAGCTTAAACCCTGCTGAACCAGACAGATCCAGTTTATCAGAAACTGCTCCACCCACAGTAAACCAGTGAAAACGACAGCTGATCCCGCCCCAGAATTCTTCAAGGCGTTCCGATTTTTGATAGATCAGATAGGGCGACAATCCAAACTGCTCTTTTTTAGACTCATAATCCGTACCAATGGTAGCTACGAAATGGATGCCTGCCCTCCTATCTTCACCCTCATTTCCCGAATAGATGTTATCGTAATGGCGGAAAATATTGTCCATTTGAAGACCAGTAAAGAACCATTTGGTATTCACCATAATCGCTGTTCCCAGATCCCGGTACCACAACTGACGACCGACGGGAGAAGTTCCTGACGGATAGAATTCCTGAACATTTTCTCTGTCCAGCTCTGACAATCCAATTCCCGATAATTTATCCTCATCGAGCATCTTATTCCCCATTTTGAAGCGGATGGAGGGCTCGATCAAAATGTTCCGGCTGACGGAGAATTTGGGTGCATAGGTAAGTGCTATGTTGCTGTTCACGATCTGTCCGTTCCCATAGTAGGAGTTATTGAATTGAACACCCAAACCACCCCTGATAGAGTAAACATACCCGTCAAAAGCAAGCTGGTTGGAAATTTGTGCGTTTTCATTTCCATACCATTGTAATCTGCTCAACGACTGGATCCGGGTTGCCGGAAGCGTGCCCGTGTTACCAAAATTCACATCAGAAGGTAACATTCCGGGA
>JBKCAB010000185.1:0-1156 GCA_046307935.1 Bacteroidota bacterium
ATCGTATTGCCAAGGTGCTGAACAAATTCAGGATTCCCAACGATTAGCGTATCAAAGGAGTTACTACCGATTTCCAGTAGGTATTTTTCAAAATCAAATTTACCGAAGAGCTTCTGCGTATCTTTCAGTGATCGCTTGTTGTAAGTTTTTTCCGGTTGTCTCATCTCAGCAGGGGCATACATTAATTTGGCAAGGGAGGTCTCCAGGGTCAGAATATTCTTTGATGCAAGACTTGCCGCCTCTTCTGAATAGCCGTAAAGCTGAAGTAAGTCATTGATGTAAATCCTGTATTGAGTTAGGATATCCTTTTTATTTTCGCTCAGGTAATATTCTTTGTTTGGCAGACTTATTCCTCCCTGAGACAAATATGAAATGTTCTTTTCCACATTCTTCAGATCTTGTCCCACACCAAAATTGAAGAAACCTGAAATTCCCCTGATGTGGTGCTGAGCCAATATGCTCACAAGTTCCGATTTCGAACGCATTTCACTTATCCGGGCAAGGTCCTTTTTGATGGGAGAATGACCCGCTTTATCACGTTCTGTCATGTCCATGTACGAAGCATAGTAATCCCCTAGCAGTTGGGCATCACTCCCTTTTGTGCTGCTTCCGGAGGCAAATCCATCTAAGATCTTCGTCAGTTTTTCTTTGTTGTTCTGCTCAAGTTCATTGAAGCTTCCCCAGCGCGATTCAGATGCTGGAACAGGGTTGTTTTTTACCCATTCTTCGTTGGCAAAAAGGAAGAAGTCATCTTGTGCCTTGATCGATTTAGACATGTAATCCGCGTTCACGCTGGAAAGCTCCGATACGTTTTTCTCCTGACTTTTGGTGTCATTGGAGTTAGATGTAGCTTCTTTACCGGATCTGCAAGCTGCAGCGATCAGTAGAATTCCGGTCAGATAAGCGATTTTTTTCATATTCAGATTGGATTATAGAGCATTTCAACATGCGGGATATCATCTTCAAGGTATTCTTTACCTGTGCTGATGAATCCGTGTTTATTATAGTATTGTTCAAGGTGCTTCTGTGCAGAAATACGGATGGGTACGCGTCCAAATTCTTCTTCTGTGTAGCGCATGCTCTGTTTCATTAGTTCGTGACCTACGCCCTTTCCGCGAATAGAATCGTCGATGACCACCCTTCCGATACCAACCTC
>JBKCAB010000186.1:0-4579 GCA_046307935.1 Bacteroidota bacterium
CAATATAGCTGACTTTTTCATCTTCTAAATTTAATTTCAACAACTTGACCTTGTCGGTAATGATTCCTTCATGAGCTGTTTCTTTCACCGCAGGATCTGTGAACAGGTCTTTATACTCAGCCATATCTGCGTTGCTTTCAACCTTCAAAAGGCTTTTGGCCGTATCATTCATCTCCAGGATCCTGTGGTTCTCATCGAGCATGACAACCGCTAAGGGAATAGACTTGAACAATACCCTGTACTTCTCCTCCGACCTTTTCAGCTCCTGAATATTGGCGAAGCGCTCAATGGCATAGTTAAGGATCTTGTTGATGATCTCTTCGTTCAGTTCGTCTTTGATGAGATAATCCTGTGCGCCTAATTTCACGCATTCAAAAGCGGTATCCATACTGTCCAGACCGGAAAGAACGATCACAGGACAACATTCCGTCGAACTTTTTATACGCGCATAAGTTTCCGAACCCTGCGAGCCCGGAAGGAAGAGATCCAGCAGTACAATGTCCGGACAATGTGTTGAAATGGCCTCCTGAAAAGACTCCAGATCGCTGAACGAGCGAATGTGTTTTGCTTTAAAGTTGAGCTCTACCAATTGCTCCTGAAGCAGCATAAGGTCTCCCGGATTATCTTCAACGATCCATATTTCCGTATCCTCATTTCTGGAAAGCAATAATTTCATACCGTTTTGGCTTTACCAATATTCCCCATCAAAGAGGGGTCGAGTGGTTTGTTCATGAATTCGACCTGCTCATCACTGGCTTTGTGCACATCATCGTCATTGATCGACGACGTGAGCATGACCACTTTGTGTTCGTAACCTATTTCCTTGAAACGCCGAAGAAACTCCCAGCCATTCATTCCGGGCATATTTATATCAAGAAAAATGATCATTTCTCCTTTCTCCCGACTCAAGAAATCAAGACAGTCAGGGGCAGAATTGAAGGTAATTATGGAAATATCTCCTAAATGGTCCAAAAGAATTTCCTCCGTTAAAAAAGTAGAGGCTGGATCATCATCCACTATTAACAACTTGGGTGGATCTGCATTGTAATTACTCAGCATGTCGGTCATTCGTGTAAAAGAGCTTCTAATTTACGAAGTAATTCGTTTTCTTCCCAAGGTTTACTGATAAAAGCATCGATCACTCCTGCCTCGATCAGCTCTTCCACTACGACTTCATTTGCTTGTCCGCTGAGCATCACATATCTGATTTTCGGATAGTTCTTTCTCAATTCCATGATCAGCTGAGCACCATTGATTTTGGGCATCTGATAATCGACGATCACCAAGGGAACCTCAATTCCCATAGCAATGATCTCCTCGATGAGCGAACCCGTTAGATTGGGTTCATTCAAGGTTTCAACGATCAACTCATTTTGATCAAAATGTTTGGATAATTGAAATTTCAGAACCTGGGTGATGAGCATCTCATCATCTACACTAACTATTGCTTTCATAGTGGTAGCTCAGTTTTTGGAAACAGAACAGTGAACTCGGTGCCTTCCGAATCCGAACTCAGACGAATTGATGCACCATGCTCATCAACAACCCGCTTTACAATATTCAAACCAAGCCCGGTTCCATTTGCAACCTTGGTGGTAAAGAACTTCTTCCAGATCTTATCACGTACCTCATCTGGGATGGGCTCCCCCGAATTTTTCACAGCGACTGCTATGCCGGCATCCGTCATTTTCGAAACAACTGAGACGCGTCCATTTTTACCGGTGGCTTCAATTGCATTTTTCAAAAGGTTGGACCAAAGCTGATACAATCGATTGGCATATCCATCAATCCTGAGTCCTTCTTGAAGGTCTAGCTCCAATTCGATCTCATGGTCTTTGATCATATGATTGAAAACGTTGATCACAGTGGTTATATTTTCCGAGAGGTCTATGGCCAATTGCTCCTGATCAGATCCTTCCTTCAGGTAAAAACGCAAGCTTTTGACAACTGAACCGGCCTTTTCCCCGGCTTCCAGGATCGTGTCGATAAATGTACGAATGACCTGAATATGATAAATGAGATCCAAAAATTCCTTTGGATTGTCGGAAAGTAAGACCTTTTCAATGTCCTGAGGTTGCTCAACTGTAATTCTGGCCTTCACAAACAATGGAACCAAGGCTTTACGTTCCACAATATTTGTGTAGTGTGTTTCCAAATATTCTTCGAGATCTCTTGATTCTCTCATTGTTTGAATGCCCCCTACGAACATATTGTAGTTCTCTTGAGCAGACCTTGAACACGCAAAATGGAGTTGTTCTATCGTGCTGTTTTCCAACACTTCATTGAACAAATTTTCCAGCGTAAAACGGACACTTTCAGCACCCACCTTAATTGCACCAAGTGGTGTATTGAGATCGTGTGCAAGCCCGGATGTCAGCTCTCCGATCATCGCCATCTTATCCATGGTAGCAAGCGATTGGTTGAGCTGAGCGGATTTATTCATTTCCTCTTTGATGCGCGATTCCAGGTTTTCATTGATCTCACGTACCTGTTGATTGGCCTGCTCAATTTCCTTTATCGAAGCGATGCGCTTCTTGATGTTCACCAGCATGCGCGCAAAGAGATCCAGAATATTCTTATCATTTTCTGTGAAGGTGCAAACATCCCTCACCGCATCAAACCCTATGAACCCCAAACACCGTTCCTCTTCCATAATAGGCAGGGCAATTAAGCTCTTAATATCTTGAGAGAGCAACAATTCCTTCGTTTTTGAATCAGGCATTAGGGCGACTTGGGGAATGTCGAGAAGCTCTCCTTTGAAATGTTTGTCTGTCCAATCCGTGAATTCATTCAAAGGAAGTTCCTGAAGATATTCCAACTGAGGTTCTATCCCCTCACTGCACCATTCATAGGTGTTAGAAGTCGTTTCATTTTTCAGGTCATAGTCAAAAATATATGCCCTGTCGGCACCTACAAATCGACCAATATCACTGAGTGAGGCGTTGACTTCTTCCTCCAGCATATTGGGGTCTATGTTAATCAATTTAACCGCTATCCTAACCAGAAGATCTTGAAAATCAACATGTTTTTGAATGACCCTGCCGGCAATTTTTTCTGCTGTGATATCCTGTCGAATGGACATGAAGCGTTCAGGCCGGCCTGATTCATTGACAACTGGGAATATGACCGTGCGAACCCAATAGAGTGCGCCACTTTTCTTTCGGTTACAGATCTCTCCCGTCCAGATCTGGCCAGCGCAGATCGTTTCGTAAAATTCTTTCCAGAAATCCACAGTGTGAGTGCGGGAGGAGACGATTCTATGGTTGGAACCAATTAGCTCATCACGCGAATATTCGGATACTTTACAGAAAAAATCATTCGCCTCCAAGATCCTACCCTCCTTATCCGTGACCGAAACCAGCGAACTCGCATTGATGGCTTTATTGAGCTCTTGAATATATTTATCCCTTTCCTGAATAGCCAGTTGATCCAAAAGCCGCTGAGTGATATCACGACCTGTGGCAATGAGGTATTTTTTTTGCCCGATCTGCTCCAGACGAATACTCAACTCTGTAGGTGTCAACTCACCAGTGGAAAGATTTTTGTGCTCAGAACGGGTAACTAAAGTTTCACCTTCTTTGAAGTTTAAAAAGTGTTCCTTGAACTGCTCTCTTGTTTGAAAATAGGGTGAAAAATCGAATACTGTAAGCGTCCCAAGCTTAAAGTCATGCACGCCAAGTCTTTTTTTTGCCTCAGCATTCAAAAAAACGATTGTTCCTTCCTCATCCGTTACCTGAACTGTGTCGCTTATATTATCAAGGATAGCACTGTATTTAAGCAGCTCATTGTTCGTAAGCTCCAGTTGATGTTCCCTAAGTGTCTGCTCTGTGACATCGATCAGCGTACCAACGATGAATTCCTCACCATTTTCCTCCAAAAGACTTACATTGGCAAGGAGATAAATATCGTTACCCTGTGCATTTCGGTTTCTAATCCTGTAGTTCCTGAGATTCTTTTTCTCCTTCAGCTGTTGTATATACCTTTCTCTGGTATCAAGATCAGGATAGAATTCACTGCTTTTGTGTTTTTTCAGTTCTTCTATCGTATCGAATCCGAATACATGGGCATAGGACTTGTTCACCTCAATGATCTCTCCGGAGGTGCTGGTCATGAACACGGCTGCCATATTCAGGTCAAAAAGCTGACGGTATTTCACAACAGAGAAAGCTTCTGCAAAAGGGAGCTCCGTTGGGCATTTCAAATAGAACAAACCGGACATCCCGGTTAACTCAAATTGATGACCTTCAGCAATGAAACTTACTGTCGGTTGGTTGCCTGAGGAAAGCTCCTGTGCACAAGCTTGGAATTCAGCCCATAGAGAGGGAAAAACAGCGGTAATTTGCTTGCCTACGACATCTTGATCACTCCACCGTTTACCTGCAGCGACAATCATCCCATCAGCCTTGAGTAGCATGTCCGATGGGTAGGCATTTAACAGTAGCTCAGTTGAAACGGTCATGCTTTTTCCCTCTTAGGCAAGTGTGGACTTACGGTCGATCAATTGCTCGAGCTCACCTAGCTGTTCAGCGATCGACGGAATATCTGGTCTTTCAGAGGTCATTGCCTCTTCAAGCTGAAC
>JBKCAB010000187.1:0-1137 GCA_046307935.1 Bacteroidota bacterium
ACCTTGCCGAGGTCATCAACTTCAGCAAACTCGATAGTATCTTGTTCGGCGATTTTCAACATTTCTTCACCGTCTGCACCTGAAATGAATTCTCCTTTTTCGTTCAGCAATTTGAGTGCGTTCCACTGTTTCGGATTGTGACTTGCAGTGAGAATAATTCCGCCATGAGCATGTTCCATGGGCACAGCAATCTCCACTGTTGGTGTGGTGGATAGCCCGAGATCGATCACATCGATACCGAGTCCCACCAATGTCGAAATGACCAGATCAGCGATCATCTGCCCGGAAATACGTGCATCCCTTCCAATAACTACTTTCAATCGTTGCTCCTCGTTCTTCATCTTGAGCCAAGTACCATAAGCGGCTGCAAACTTTACTGTATCGATGGGAGTAAGACCTTGGTTCACTTTTCCGCCGATGGTTCCACGGATACCTGAAATGGATTTGATCAGTGTCATGTTTCTTTCAGAATTATGAATGACGAATTATGAATGACGAATTATGAATGACGAATTATGAATGACGAATTATGAATGACGAATTATGAATGACTGATTACCAATTATGAATGACGAATTATGAATGACTGATTACCAATTATGAATGAATAGACAGATTGGTATTAAACGATCTCTTTAAACCAACCATTTTAAGACAGGCTATGGCACATTCTGTTCCCTTGTTTCCATGTTTTCCGCCTGAGCGATCGATGGATTGCTCGAGCGTATTGTCCGTTAGTACACAAAAGGATACAGGCTTCCCGTATTTCAGGTTGACATCCATTATGCCTTGCGTAGTTCCGGAGCAAACAAAATCAAAATGCCTTGTTTCCCCTTGAATAACGACTCCAATGGCGATGATACCGTCTACGTCACCATGTTCCAACAATAATTGGCAACCAAGCGGCAATTCGAATGCACCCGGGACCCATTTAATGAGGATGTTCTTTTCCTGAACACCATTATCAATCAATGCGTCAAAGGCTCCTTTCAGCAGATTTCGCGTAATGGTATCATTCCATTCTGAAACAACAATGCCGATCTTAAAATCGGCACTGTTCGGAACGAATTCCTTATCGTATTCTGACAGGTTCTTTCCTTCTGTCGCCATTACTTTTTGACTGTTTTGGAAGAAGAC
>JBKCAB010000188.1:0-1124 GCA_046307935.1 Bacteroidota bacterium
GTGAAGAGAAATTGACCGAAGATATTGATCCTGGATACAGCGAACGGATGGATGCGCTGCGTTCAAATACAGAATTATCGTCCGTTGAGCGGCTGGATCAAGAACAGCGAATGGATCAGGAACTCATTTCAAAACTGGACAAAGCATTAGAAAGTATTGACCAAAAGTTGAAGTCAAATCCTCAGGATAAGGAGCTGCAGCAACGTCGCCAAACCGTTTTGAACATTAAAGAAGACACTGAACGCACGGTTGCACAACGTTCAAACGAGCTACAGTCACTGGAAAAAGAAGAGAATGTAACCAGGCTGACTCAGACAGAATTGATCAATTTAATCGATCCGACATACAACGAGCGTTACGACAAGATCACCACTGATCGATCACGCACTGAACTCGATCGACTTACAGCGCTTCAGCAGTTGGATCAGGAGCTTTCTTCAGCTTTGGACGATCGGATCAGTGTCGCTCAGAACGCACTCAAAAAAGATCCGAATTCTACAAAGTTGATAAATGAGCTGAATGGACTAGTTGAATTGAAGCGGGCACTTACAAATGCGGTGAGTGAGCGCGCAAAGCAAATTGAACAGCTCAGTGCTGGTGATGAACAAACGGGAACTTTTGCGCTTTCAGATATAGACCCAGAATTTGAAAATAGGGTGGATGCAATCCGCAGTAATGCTGATATCACTGAAAATGAGAAACTTACACAGCTGATAAGAGAGCAAAAGACAATGATCCAAAAATTGAATGATCGTGTCGAATTGGTTGAAGAACAACTGCTAAACAACCGGAACGATGAAAAAAAGCGTTCAGAGTTGGAGGCATTAAGGGAAATCACGGCCGATCTGCAAGATGAGCTCAATCTCAATGAAGCAAGATCAGAACAACTTACAAGGACAACACTATCAGAAAATGAGCTTTTATCTCAGCTTGATCCTGATTATCAGTCCTACGAGGAAAGTTTGAAAAAGAACACGACACTTTCGGAAGAAGAAAAAGTAATTGAACGCATCCGTTTGGATGAGGCACTGATCGGAAAGATCGACAAACGCATTGAAGAACTCAAATCTGGCAATGATAACCCAGATTCCGAGGTTCAAGATCGTATTTCAGCGCTCCAGGAG
>JBKCAB010000189.1:0-3479 GCA_046307935.1 Bacteroidota bacterium
ATGCCGAGAATGGCGACTACACTGTTGCTATCGTCGATCTTCAGGGACGTGAGCTTGCTGCTCAGAATCTGACAGGATTGAACGGATCTCAGTTGGTTTCTTTCCCTGTTGCCGAGCTTGCAAAAGGCAGCTACATGGTGAGAATAGCTTCAAATGGTGTTTCTGAAACACGCAGCGTGGTGATCCGATAAGAAAAGAAAAATCAATACTTGAAAGGGGCTGTCTCTCATGAGACAGCCCCTTTTTTTGAAACTTTCAGGCAAATTTTGAGCGAGCAGATTGATCCAATAGTGCATTTATTTCGTCTCATTTTTGTCGTCGATCAGGGCAGCTATTCCCTTAATTTTGGTATCTTTGGCAGCTTCAACACGCTTATATGGCAAAAATTAAAAAGCAGGACGCACTCGATTATCATTCTTCCGGAAAACCGGGTAAGATAGAGGTTGTTCCCACAAAGCCGTATTCTTCGCAAAGAGACCTCTCGTTGGCCTATTCTCCGGGAGTCGCCGAGCCATGTCTTAAAATTGCCGAAAATCGTGAAGACGTTTATAAATATACCAGCAAGGGAAACCTTGTAGCTGTTATATCCAATGGAACTGCCGTTCTCGGTCTTGGGAATATAGGACCAGAAGCATCCAAGCCTGTGATGGAGGGAAAGGGTTTGTTGTTTAAGATCTTTGCGGATATTGACGTATTTGATATCGAAGTTGACGCTTCCGATCCCGAACATTTCATACAGACCGTCAAAGCAATTGCACCCACATTCGGAGGGATCAATCTCGAGGATATTAAGGCACCAGAAGCTTTCGAGATCGAACGCAGATTAAAAGAGGAGTTGGACATTCCTATTATGCACGACGATCAGCATGGGACAGCCATTATCTCATCAGCAGCGTTGTTGAACGCTTTGGAATTGGCTAAGAAACGGATCGACAAAGTGAAGATCGTTGTATCAGGAGCCGGAGCGTCCGCCTTGTCATGCTCCAAATTGTATCACGCTTTGGGTGCCCGCTTGGAGAACATCTTCATGTTTGATTCCAAAGGACTGATCTGGAGTGGTCGCGATGATCTGGATGAAATGAAATCTATCTTTGCAACCCACACTAAACCTGTTGATTTTGCGCAGGCGTTTAAAAAGGCGGATGTTTTCCTCGGACTTTCAAGAGGTGGGCTGGTCAACAAGGAAATGATCTCCGCCATGGCAAAGGATCCCATTGTTTTTGCGTTGGCGAATCCTGAGCCGGAGATATCCTACAAAGATGCAACTTCGGTTCGTAAAGATATAATAATGGCTACAGGCCGTTCGGACCATCCCAATCAGGTGAACAATGTTCTTGGTTTCCCATTCATATTCCGAGGTGCTCTCGACGTTCGTGCAACATCGATCAATGAGGCGATGAAACTGGCAGCAGTTAAAGCGATCGCTTCACTTGCTAAAGAGGTCATTCCCGAGGAAGTTGTCGAGGCGTATGGTGAAAAAAGCATTTCTTTTGGTAGAGAGCAGATCATTCCAAAGCCACTCGATCCACGCTTGATCTACTACGTGGCGCCGGCAGTGGCCAAAGCTGCAATGGACTCCGGTGTGGCCCGTCAACCGATCACAGACTGGGAAGCGTACGAGATGCAGCTGAAGAACCGACTTGGATTGGACAACAAGCTAGTCCGAAATATTACAGAAAAGGCACAAAGCAATCCGAAGCGCGTAGTTTTCGCGGAGGCCGATAACATTAAGATCCTTAAGGCCGCTCAGACGGCTTATGAGGAGGGAGTAGCTTATCCGGTGCTGCTGGGAAAGCGATCCAAGATCGAAAGACTTATCAACGAATACAATATTGAATTCTCTGAGGTTCAGATCATCGACCCTAAATCAGAGGAAGAGGAGGAACGCAGGAACGCTTTTGGAAAGGTGTTTTTCGAAAAGCGCAAGCGGAAGGGTTTTACGGAGTTCGAATCGATACAAATCATGCGTGAGCGCAATCATTTCGGTGCAATGCTTGTAGAGATGGGTGAGGCAGACGCTATGATTTCGGGAATCACCCGAAATTACCGCGACGTGGTAAGACCAGCCATTCAAACGGTAGGACTTCAAAAAGACGTACACACGATTGCCGGAATGTATATCCTCGTTACCAAGAGAGGCCCGCTCTTTCTTGCAGATACCACGATCAATATGGATCCTACGGCCGAACAGATAGCCGAGATCACCGTAAATGTTGCAAAGACGATCCGAAAGTTCAAAGTAACGCCCCGAATAGCACTGCTCAGTTATTCTAATTTCGGTTCTTCACCTGGTCCGGACGCCGAAAAAATGGCAAAAGCCGTTGAAATCCTGCATGAAAACTATCCAAATCTCGTAGTCGACGGAGAATTACAGGCGAACTTTGCCCTGAACAATGACCTCATGATGGAGAAATTCTCGTTTTCACATTTGGCAAATAAACAGGTAAATACGCTGATCTTCCCGAATTTATCCTCCGGAAATATCGCTTACAAGCTGCTTCAGCAAATGGCTGAAGGGGATGCAATAGGACCGGTATTGGTCGGACTAAAGAAATCTGTTCACGTATTGCAGATGGGTTCTTCAGTTCGTGAGATCGTAAATATGGTTAAGGTGGCGGTGGTGGACGCTCAAAACAAGTAAACATGATCGGACAGCTGAATGGAAGACTCATCGAAAAGAATCCGACAGATCTCCTGATCGAGTGTGCCGGAGTGGGTTACGAGGTCAAGATCTCGTTACACACATATTCCTCTATCGGAAATGACGAGAACATCAAGATCTTCACAAAGTTGATCGTTCGGGAAGACGCACACCTGTTGTACGGATTCTTTACCAAAGAAGAGCGGGAGATGTTCAATCACCTCACCTCCGTTTCCGGAATCGGGCCGAACACGGCCATGATCATGCTTTCTTCACTGACGCCCGAGCAAGTGGCTCACGCGATACAGACGGAGGATGTGCGCACAATACAGGGAGTGAAGGGCATTGGGGCGAAGACAGCACAGCGTGTGATCGTAGACCTCAAAGACAAAATGTTAAAAATGACCGGTATAACTGAAAATATTTTCGGTCAAAACAATACAAACAGAATAGATGCGTTAACTGCATTGATTTCACTGGGCTTCGACAGAAAATCCGTGGAAAAGGCGCTTGATAAGGTTTCAACAGGTGAAGACTCGGTTGAAGTACTGATCAAGCTTGCGCTTAAAGTTTTATAGATTTGAGAACGGAAAAAAGACTACTTGTGAGAATGAACAGGTCGGCAGGATTTCTTGTCTTGCTGCTTTTGTGCTATTCTCACGCGCAGGCCCAGCCTGATACAAGTCTCCATTTTCCGATCGAGAACAGCAATGATCCTACGCAGACCGCAACGCAGAGCTTCGACCTTGGAGACCCTTCTTCCGTAGAACAAACAATAGTTTATGACCCAACCACGGGAACCTACATCTTCAAAGAAACGATTGGGACAGTAAACTAC
>JBKCAB010000190.1:0-9794 GCA_046307935.1 Bacteroidota bacterium
AAAGAGAGGTGGTGCTCGCTGAGCTCAAACAAGTTCAGAATGACCCTGTGAAGGTTCAAAAGCTTCGTGAAGAGCTATGGAGGCTTGATAATGCAATTGTTCAACCTAAATAAGCAAGGATTATGAAGAAAATTTTACTCAGCTTCGCCGGAGTTGTAATCGGCAATTTATGGCTTTCTGCACAGTGCAGCTTTACAGGGCTTAACGCAACCTATTCGACGTGTGATCCTCAGGCAACACTTACGGGCAACCCTGCCGGTGGTGGTTTCTCGGGTCCGGGAATTACAGGCAACAACTTCAATCCAGGTGCTGCCGGCATTGGAACCCATACGATCAGCTATTTCGGTGCTTACACCGTGAATCAGTTTGGAACCTATGCTCCTGCTACTCAAAGCACTCCCAATTTCATCACTCTGAGTGATGACCAGCTCTCGGGAATTTTACCCATTGGATTCTCGTTCATATTTTACGGTAACACCTACACAAGTTTTTATATCTCATCGAACGGATTCATCTCCTTTGACGCGGCCGCAGGAAGTGGATGCTGCTCCGGGCAGTTTTTGCCAGATATAAATCAACCTAATAATATCATTGCATGCGCTTGGGAGGACCTCTACCCACCTGCCGGTGGTACCATTTCATACAGCACGATCGGCACAGCACCGAACAGGATACTTGTGGTTCGTTACAGTAACATCCCACACTACACGAGTGGAAATCTCGTAAGTAGCCAGATCCAGTTGTATGAAGGATCCAACATCATCGAAATTCACACGGCCTCAATGCCGAGTGACGGAGGCTCACATACAATGGGAATTGAAAATGCAAATGGCACATTGGCAGCTGCGGTTCCGGGAAGGAATTCGGCGAACTGGTCAGTTTCGAACGATTATGTCCAATTCGTTCCTTGCTCCTCTTCACAAACGGTAACTATCACTGCGGACTTGGTCCCTCCTACGATCAACGGTCCGGCAGACATTACGGTCAGTGCTGCTCCGGGTACATGTGGGGCTGCGGTTACCTATACAGTACCGTCATGTGCAAACAATGCAGAAGTATATGTAAGTCAGCCCTCCGTTGATCATGTCGACGGAAATGCTTCAAATACCCTATTCCCGAATGTGGTAGCCGATGATATCGTCATCCCCGGAGGTGACTGTTGGAGTATCAACAGAATCACAACCACTTTCTGGATGTCAGGTGTGCCCAACGATGCTACAGGGTTTAATATCCTAATGTACAATGATGCAGCAGGAATGCCCGGAACATTGAATTCAACTGTGTTGGTACCTGCTGCTAACATTACCCCAACATTCATTACGAATACCTTAGGTTACAATGTATACCAACTTGTAATGACCCTTCCAACATCTATCGATCTATGCTCCGGAACTTACTGGATCGGTATTCAGGCGATTAATACAGAGAGTGCATACGATTATTATTGGGAGTACATGTCACCCGGAACCGCAGGTTCTCCGGCTTATGAGAACTTTTTGGGTCCTTGGAACAGCCTTGGCAGATCATACACTATGATACTTGAAAATACCGGCGGCTTGGGCGGTGGTGACTTAACGGACAACTGCACGGCATGCCCAACGCTTACACAAACAGCCGGACTGGCTTCAGGAGCTACCTTCCCGTTAGGAACAACAACGGTCACTTTTCAGGCACAGGATGCTGCAGGGAATATCGCAACCCACAGCTTCAATGTCATTGTGACTGAATCTGATAACCCCGTTCCGGTTTTGGCTTCATTACCTGACCTTAACGCACAGTGCGAAGTCACTGCGTTTACCGCACCAACTGCGACAGATCTTTGCGCCGGAACAATTACAGGCACACACAATGCCACACTACCGATATCTGGACAAGGTACTACCGTAATTACGTGGACCTATGATGATGGGAATGGGAATACCACTACTCAAACGCAGAATGTTGTGATCGATGATGTTACGGCACCTGTTCCGAATATTAGTCAATTGGCCAATGTGACGGGAGAGTGTGCGGTCAACAGTCTAATTGCCCCTACCGCGCTGGATAATTGTGCAGGAACAGTGACAGGAACACATAATGCAGCTCTACCGATAACTGCTCCCGGAACGACGATCGTCACATGGAGTTTCGATGATGGTAACGGCAACATTTCAACGCAAACGCAAAACGTGATCATTGCTGATACAGAAGCTCCTGTTCCGACTTCGGCAATCCTTCCGATCGTTACAAGCGAGTGTGAGATTGTTTCATTAACAGAACCTTCAGCTGTAGACAACTGTAGCGCAGTAACTGTGACAAATAATGCCACATTACCGATCAATACACAGGGTAATACGGTGGTAACCTGGACTTACACGGATGCAGCCGGAAACTTTTCAACTCAAACCCAAAGCATTGTATTACAAGACCTTTCAGAACCAACACCTGTTGTGGCTTCTCTACCTAATGTAGAAGCAACGTGTGAGGTCACTGTGCTGAATGTTCCGACTGCTTCCGATAATTGTAACGGACCTGTTGCAGTTTCGAGTGATGCTGTTCTACCAATTCTTGCGGATCAAACAGTTACATGGACTTACACTGACGAAAATGGCAATACTTCAACCCAGACTCAGCAGGTCACGATCATACCGGTTGATGCATCGGTATCTGTAAGTGGGACTACGATAACTGCCAACAATACCAACTCGAACAGTACGTACCAGTGGATCGACTGTGATAATGGAAATTCTCCGATCACCGGCGCCACAGCGTCATCCTACACACCAACTACCACCGGCAACTATGCGGTTGAGGTAACGGAAGGAAGCTGTACGGAGGTTAGCGAATGTACCCTGATCGATTTCAGTGGACTCACTCAGCTGTCATCAACGTTCATCCACGTTTATCCAAACCCTGCAAGCTCAATGTTGAACATCGAAACTTCTGTTGGAGGTACTCTTGATTTCTACGATGTTAGCGGGAAATTAATACTTACAAGAAATGTACACAGTGGAACCAACGAACTCAATGTAAGAACGCTAGCAACGGGAACCTATACTGTCCGATTGACAACTTTAGACGGTGTTAATGTCGTTCGTGTTGTGATTGATAGACAGTAATTTAACGATAAACTTAACAAATAGTCCCGTACTCGATTGCGATCGATTGCGGGACTATTTTATTCCAAGCACTTGTAGTATGAGTTAAAATGCTTGCGTTTTTCTTAATTTCGTAGCATTTACTTCACGTATGAAAAGGACCTTTATTGCCTCTATTCTCATTTGCGCATCTCAATTCGTTTGGTCGCAATGTCAAAACGCCTCCATATCAGGACTTTCGAATGAGTTTAGTTGCCCTACACCAGCCTTTCTCACCGGTTCTCCAATTGGAGGCGTATTTTCAGGCCCCGGTGTGATCGGAGACCAGTTCGATCCATCAGCAGCAGGATTAGGAACGCACTTGGTCAGCTACACCGTACCTGCTTCTTCTCCTACAGCCGGTTACGGCGTTGAAGATGGACTGACAAATTCACCCTACACGGGTGCATTGACCTCGATAAATCTCAGCGACGACCAAACTTCAGCAACATTGCCAATAGGTTTTACCTTCAACTTTTTCGGCACGAACTATACGGATTTTGTGATTTCTTCAAATGGGTTCATTTCATTTGATCTTACGGCAGTTAATGGCTGTTGCTCCGGACAATTACTGCCGGATGCATTTGAACCCAATAATTTGATCGCGCTCGCATGGAATGACCTCAATCCTGCGTCCGGCGGAACCATTGGATATACTACGATCGGCTCAGCCCCCAACCGTATCCTGATTGTAAATTACAGTAACGTTCCACATTTTGGTGGTACCGGAACAATAACTGCACAAGCCAAATTGTTTGAAAGCACCAATGTTATTGAGATCCATTCAACAAACAATGTTTCTGATGGTACGGAGCAAACTTTAGGACTGGAAAATGCTCCCGGAACTTGCGGTATTACTGCTTCCTTTACCAATGCGAATACATCCTTCTCAGTGATCAATGAAATGATCCGATTTACACCGCAGGATGCACAGTATTACAGTCAACAAACGGGACTCACCAACGACCCTTACAGTGGATCACTTACAGGCGTTGCGCTGGGAAATGACGCACTTTCTACTCTACTGCCGATCGGTTTCACCTTCGATTTCTACGGAACGAATTATACTGATTTCAGAATTTCCTCCAACGGGTATGTTACCTTCGATCAAGCCACAGCCAATAGCGGTTGTTGCGCTGGTTCTTTACTTCCGACTGCTGCAGACCCGAACAATCTCATCGCGTTGGCATGGAGCAACCTGAACCCCGGAGCCGGGGGTACTGTCGGTTACACTACGATCGGCACCGCTCCAAACCGCGTTTTGATCGTTGATTATTCTGCTGTTCCGCAAGTTGGAGGCGGCACTCCTGTGAATGTTCAGCTGAAATTGTATGAAACCTCCAACCTAATCGAGATCCACAGTACGCAGAATGCAAGTAATGGCACTGCACATACCCTTGGACTAGAGAACGCGAGCGGGAGTGAAGGGAGCTGCCCGCCCGGGATGAACGCAAATACTGCCTTTGCTTCCAACAATGAAATGACGCTATTCATACCGTATTACACAGCCGTTCAATCAACAAATGTGATCAGCCTTACCGATGTTGAAGCTCCAATTCCTTTCAACCCAACCTTACCGGATATTATTGCTCAATGCAGTGTTGATTTCATTGAAGATCAGTTCGGTGAAGACAATTGTTCCGGTTTCATTCAGGCAACTACTGATGCAGTTCTACCGATCACATCCAATACTGTAGTAACTTTTACCTATGATGATGGAAATGGAAACGTACTGACACAAACACAGAATGTACTTGTTCAAGATGTAACTGCGCCAGTAGTGGCAGCATTTGAGATCCATATCATTGTCGGAGCAGCATGGATGGATGAAGTTTCATGGACCTTTACAGATAACGTAGGAACCGTAGTTGCTTCCGGTGGACCATACGGTAACGGAATGACCGGTGAGTTAATCGACATCGTACAGACAGACGGAATGAGCGGACCCTACACTTTTAGTGGAGAAAGCCAGGGAACCATTGCAGACAACGTACTGAACTACGAGATCTATTGCTCCGGTGTACTGGTTGCCAGTGGAACGACAGGCGTAAATTCAACTGCTACCTCCACTGGGATAGCGAACTGTAATCCGCTCGAGGATGTTGTTTCAGAGTGTGGACCGGTATTCTCCTTAGAACCGGTAACTGCAGGTGACAATTGTGCAGGTGCCATCAACGGGATCAGCGATGCTGTATTTCCGATCACTTCAAACACAGCAGTGAATTGGACTTTCGATGATGGAAACGGTAACGTTTCGACCTACACACAAAACGTAACCTTCCCCGGAGATCAGACAGCACCGACACCGAATATACCTCAACTTGGAGATATTGTTTCGTATTGCACTCCGGTCAATAACCTTACCGTCCCAACCGCACTGGACAATTGCGGTGCTACCGTGATGGGTTATACTACTACACTACTTCCTATTAACGCATCAACGGTTGTTACATGGTCCTACAATGATGGCCAGGGGAATATTTCTACGCAAACACAAAATGTGATTATCGAGGCTCCTGTCCCAGCTATCTCGCTCAATGGTGCCACACTTTCGGTAAATGACCCGATAGCCAACAGTACCTACCAGTGGATAGACTGCGGTAATGGAAATTCTCCGATTGCCGGTGCAACTGCGTCTTCCTACACGCCAACAACAACTGGTAACTATGCGGTGCAGGTAAGTGTGGGAAGCTGCGTAAATACTAGTGACTGCGCGCTTGTTGACTTCAGCGGAATCAACGAATGGGAGGTCGAGCTGTTCAGTGTGTTCCCGAACCCTGCTTCAAGCGAGGTTAAGCTCTATGCAACGACTACAGGTTCTGTTGATCTGATCGATCTTTTTGGACGAACAATTTTATCTACATCAGTTAAAGGAGGTGAGAACACGCTGAATTGCCATGGGCTGGCCATTGGTCAGTATACGATTCGTTTTGTATCCGAGCAAGGAACTCGTACAAGCAGACTGGTGATCAAGAATTAAACGCTTTGTTTTCATTCACAAAGCTCGTCCCTTAGACGGGCTTTTTTATTCTTTACCTCTTGAAAGCATCCTGAGTACGGTATAAAAAGTCCAATGTTCATTTTGGGTAAACCGAGTACCTTCTGTAATTTTATTGCAATTCAACCATTCTGGAAACTGACCATTGGCAACCGGATCATGTAGCTGATTCCCTACGGTGAAATCCTTCCAGCTCATCTTACTTTTTTTCGATAGTGACCGCAGGAGGAAGTCAGGAATTCTCGTCTTCCAGTGCTGTCTCCGGAATAGCTTTCTCACCGGTTCATGCGGTACAGGAGGTAATCCCCAGTTGGGATTTAAAATGTGCTGCGTTTCACCTGGAAGTTGGGAAAGCAGATCACTAAACAGCTTGCCGTGCTCTTTTTGTTTCGGGTCGATACGGAATGTAACCATGAATGCGTCGGGAGCATAGAACGGAGTACAGGTCCAAGCATAATAACGGTTCCTGTCCTCTCCTTCGAACAGCCAATTCATAGCCCGCTCCTTAAGGATGAAAACAGCATATTTTTGATCGAAACTCAGCTCCGGATCCTTTTCAAGTGTTGAAAGAACATAGCTCCTGAGCTCATGCTCCGCAACTCCCGTGATTTTCTCAACCGAAGATGATGATAAAACCCGGTGTTTTTTAAAAATGTACCGCAACAAGTCGTCCTCCGAATTAAGCGTCCTCAAGGGATAGGTGTTTTCAAGGGTTTTATCTCCCCCATCACCCGTGATCTGGGTAAGTTCTTTTTCACCGTAAAGCTTCAGAAAAGGAATGATATATCCCATGGCTAGGAAATTCTGTCCCCTCTTTATTGTCCATAACTCTTCCAAACCATCACAAGACTGAGACAAATCTATGATAGTATGCCTTAAGCCCATCTGTAAGTGTTCAGCTATTTCATTTGCCGAAATGAGATCAACGTCATTTTGTTGCGGATCGCGGGTATAGGTAAAGGCCGGAATCCTGGTTCCGGATTCTTCGAGCAAGGCCGCCAATAATCGTGAATCCAATCCCCCGCTAAGTGCAAGTCCGGCAGGTCCACACTTCATTATCCGCCGCTGAAGGGCAAAGGAAAGTTTATCTTTAAGCACACCGGAATTAGCGATGCTTTCTCCGATAAACATTTCTTTAGAACAGAAATAATTGACTTCGGTTAGACCGGAATCCTTTCTGTAATGAAGTACACTGAAAGGAGCCATTTTGCGTACTTCTTTGTAAAGGGTTCGGTCTCCACACACATACCCGAACGATAAATAACATGCAGTGAGCAGTGGATCCGGGGATGGCTTTCCAAAGTCCAGTATCAATGAGATCTCCCTGCTGAAAATGAAATCGGAATCCTTTACATACAAGTAAAATGGCAATCTTCCAAAACGGTCATTAACGATCATGAACTGACCACTTTCTGCGTGAATGGCCAGAATAATGAAATCTCCATCTCTTGCAGAGATCCATTTGTGCCATTCATGGTTGTCAATACCTCTTTCAACGAGCGCGTTCAGCTGTTCAACAATGGCCTCATCACTGAGATCATAGATGTGTCCTTCAAGAAGGATGTGCCAATCACCGGTCTGCCACTCTCTTATCGGGTAAGCCTTATAACCGGATGAGCAAATAAATAAGTCATCTTGAGCAATATGTTCCCGCGAAACGTAGCCGGGCAGAACCTTTAAAAGTTCTCCGGGAATTGGACGATTTGAAATAGTGAGTCCGGGCACGGATCAAAGTTAGTATTTAATTCAACCAGCTACAGTTATGTTTCGGTCAGAGCCAATCACTGCTGGTATTCCAGTCCTAGCTTTCCAGTCATCTTGTACATCTCCAAATAGGTGTCCATCTTGTTGAACTGGTTCTCATAATGCTGCATCATGGTGTTTTGATAGTTGTTGCGGAAAGTTTCCAGTTCGATTGAGCTCAGTATTCCTTTATCGAAACGGTCCTTCGCAAGGTCATACGCTTTTGTTGCATAGATTAGATTTTCTTCCGAGATCTCTACAAGGCGTGATCGAACCTGATACATGGACAGCAAGTTCCTGAGGGTAGTTTCCATCGTATTCTCCATTTGCTGCGTATTCAGCTCTGCGATCTCTTCTTGCACCTTCGCCACATCAAATGCTCGCTTGGCTTTCCAATTGTTAAAGAGGTTGTAGCGCAGGTTGAAGTTGCCATAGTACTGCACAGACTGTGTTCCGATCTCCAAAGGGTCATCGACACTGAGCTGACGGAACCAACCCCAGGACGGATTTACTCCAACCTGAAAGTTCAACGTTGGATACAGGAAGGACTTTTGGTATTGTGTTGCTGTCTTCTGAAGTTCTAATGCAATGTACTGGTTCTTCAGGTTCTGGTTATTGCTCTTCATGTCGGAAAGCGTCTGTTCCAGATCGATCATCGGGAATGCGATCTGAAGCTTATCTGAAAGCATGGGGAAAGCGGCGGGATCCGGTTCATGATCATTGTTCATGAGCAGTAAAAGGTTGCGCATGGCATTCTGCCACGAGATCTCCTGCATCAAATAATTTGTACTATCCGTCAGATACTGGTTTCTGAACTGCAACAATTCAAGTGATGAGGTCTTGGCGTATTTCTCTTTTAACTCATAATATTCCATGCGCTTTCGGGAGTAATCCTTCAACGTAGCAAACAACTGCATTCTTTCCTTTTGCAGAACGGTTGTATAATAGGCTTTAAGAACATCCTGTACGGTTGTTTCAATCACGACAAGCGCATTTCCCTTGCTCTGTTCTTCCAATTGTTCCAGACGGTCCTTTGCTATATGCACCGCCAATCCGCTGAACAGATTTGCATTGGCCGTTAGGTTGGGTGTCAATCCCTGACTGAGTATGATTCCCGGGTTGAAGGTGAAAGGGTTATTCGTATTATCGACCACCGTTGTATTGTATGTTGCATTCAAGGCTACTGTGGGAAAAAGACCCGCTTCCATCCAATTGTTGTTCTTTGCTGCGATGGATTCCTGTTTTTCAGCGATCTGCACCTTGAAGTTCTTTTCCAGAGCGATCAATACGGCATCCCTAGCCGAAAGTGTTTTGCTCTGAGCGAGGCCAAGACCTGTGAGCAGTGACAGTATACTAATAAGAATTGTCGCTCTCATTGTCTTTTTTATGAAGTTTCAAAATCGGTTCTACGTCCAGCTCATCTATCTGTTCCCAGCGCCATAAGCGATTGAAGAAACGTCCTGAATCATTCCAGAAAAGGATGGCAGACGGATAGAAAAAGAGGATGAAAATGGTTCCGAAAAGAACTCCGAATGCAATCGAAGTAGCCATCGGAATGAGGAACTGTGCCTGCATGCTCTTTTCAGCGATCATGGGCATCAAACCGGCAACTGTTGTCAGTGAGGTCAGCAGGATCGGTCTGAAACGCGAAGTCGCCGCCTCGAGAGCTGCTTCCCTCGGACGAAATCCCTCGATCAATAGGTCATTATACCGGTCAAGGTACACGATGGCATCATTGACAAGCACCCCGAGCAGCGCGATCATTCCAAGAGCAGAAAGCATCGAAACGGGAATACCGACAAGTCCATGACCGAAAACCGCACCGGCAAGACCTGCCGGAATTACCAGCATGATCAGGAACGCTTGCGACAAGCTGTTGAAATGGAGCATGATCACTATGAACATGAGTACAAGAACGAACGTGGTTACGTACATCA
>JBKCAB010000191.1:0-4913 GCA_046307935.1 Bacteroidota bacterium
TCATGGCGGTTGGTTTACACTCATTCTGGCCGTCACCTTCTTCTCGATCTTGTTCCTGTACTACAAAGCCAAGCAATTGAGAAGAAACATCACGGAATACATTTCCATGAAGAAAGTGATTCCGGTGCTAAATGACGTTTCCAATGATGCCGGTTTGCAATATGAGGCCTCAAATCTGGTCTATCCTACGCGAAGTAATACGCCGAACAAGCTAGATTCAACAGTTTATTTCTCTCTATTCAGAAAGCGTCCCAGGAAAGCCGGCGTGTACTGGTTTCTTCATCTGGACATCCTAAGTGATCCTTGGGGAGTTCATTACACCGTGAACGAGCTGATCGACAAGAAATGTTATTATGTCAGCCTGCAGCTAGGATTCAAAGAAGAACACCGGATAGAATACATGATGCGCAAGATCCAGCGAAAAATGGTTGAAAAAGGAGAATTGAATGGCGAAAGCGTTTTTGACTCTGTAAAGGGTAAATTCAAGGAACCAGACTTCAAATTCATTGTGTTGAATTCGAGAGTTTCCATGGACAATAAATTGACCGCCTTCCAGTCGATCTGCATCAAAGCCTACCGATTTGTGAAGTCCACAGGACTGAAACCGGCTGAAGACTTTGGGCTTGATAAAACGAATGTCGCGGTGGAGTATATACCGATCAGCGTGACCAAACAGTTCGATCAAGAAATGATCGAGGACTTTGAGGATTATTCACAGGCCAATATGGTACGACTAACCAGAGGAGAGAACACCTAATCTCACACCACAGAACGTGAGGAAATTAAACCCTGTATAAAAGCGAAGGGAGCTCCCAATTTAGGAACTCCCTTTGTCTTTGTATGAAGAAACTACACTTTTACTTTTTGTCATTGACTTCCTCGAAGTCCACATCTGTCACTTCATCGTTCGGATTGCCTGCACTTTGTCCGGCTCCTGCATCACCACCCGTCTGATTTGCTGCATTGTACATGTCTTGTGAAGCTGCTTGGAATGCATTGTTCAGTCGGTCGATTGCTGCCTGAAGGTTGTTCATGTTCTTCGCTTCGAACTCTTTCTTCAGATCTGCAAGTGCATCTTCGATTGGCTGCTTTTTATCCGCAGGAATCTTATCTCCGTATTCCTTGAGTTGACGCTCGGTTTGGAAGATCGTAGAATCAGCCTTGTTGAAGAGCTCTGCTTCATCCCGACGTTTTTGATCTTCCTCCGCATGCGCTTCTGCTTCCGCCTTCATGCGCTTGATCTCATCATCGGACAAACCGGAAGAAGCTTCGATCTTGATCGACTGCTGCTTGCCTGTTCCTTTGTCTTTCGCAGAGATGTTCATGATTCCGTTGGCATCGATGTCGAAGGTCACTTCGATCTGAGGAACGCCCCTTGGCGCTGGTGGAATATCTGTCAGCTGGAAACGACCAAGCGTCTTGTTGTCATTGGACATCGGTCGCTCGCCCTGTAGCACATGGATATCCACGGAAGGCTGGTTGTCAGAAGCTGTTGAGAACACTTCCGACTTCTTTGTTGGGATCGTTGTATTTGCTTCGATCAACTTTGTGAATACACCGCCCATCGTTTCGATACCCAGCGATAAAGGAATAACATCGAGTAGAAGGACATCTTTCACTTCCCCCGTCAATACACCTCCCTGAATAGCAGCTCCAACAGCCACTACCTCATCCGGATTCACTCCTTTTGAAGGTGCCTTTCCAAAGAAACGCTCCACTGCTTCCTGAATCACAGGTATACGTGTTGAACCTCCTACCAGGATCACTTCATTGATATCACTTGTTGAAAGTCCCGCATTCTTGAGTGCAGATCGACAAGGAGCAATCGTTCTTTCCACGATCTCAGCGATCAACTGCTCGAACTTCGCTCGTTGTAGTGTTCGCACAAGGTGCTTCGGAATTCCGTTCACCGGCATTATGTAGGGCAAATTGATCTCAGAAGAGGTCGTAGAGGACAGCTCGATCTTCGCTTTCTCCGCTGCCTCCTTCAATCGCTGAAGGGCCATCGGATCCTGACGAAGGTCAATGCCTTCTTCTGACTTAAATTCTTCCGCAAGCCAGTTGATGATGGCATCGTCCACGTCATCACCCCCTAAGTGAGTATCACCGTCCGTGGACAGTACTTCGAATACGCCATCTCCAAGCTCCAGTACAGATACGTCATGCGTTCCACCCCCGAAGTCAAAGACTACGATCTTTTGGTCGACACCTTTCTTGTCGAGTCCGTACGCCAAGGCAGCTGCAGTAGGCTCATTGATGATTCGCTTGATCGTAAGTCCAGCGATCTCACCTGCTTCCTTCGTCGCCTGACGCTGAGCATCATTGAAGTATGCAGGCACTGTAACAACAGCCTCTGTAACCTCATGACCCAGGTAATCTTCCGCTGTCTTCTTCATTTTTTGAAGGATCATCGCAGAGATCTCCTGAGGAGAGTACATTCTGTCATCTATTTTAACACGAGGAGTATTGTTATCTCCTTTCACCACATCATAAGGAACTCTTTTTACCTCTTTTGATGATTCATCAAAAGAAGTACCCATGAAACGTTTGATCGAATAGATCGTCTTCTTTGGGTTCGTGATGGCCTGACGCTTTGCCGGATCTCCAACTTTACGCTCACCGCCATCAACAAAAGCCACTACAGAAGGTGTCGTTCTTTTCCCCTCTGAGTTGGCAATAACCACCGGCTCGTTTCCTTCCATCACAGCGACACATGAGTTGGTAGTTCCAAGGTCAATTCCAATTATTTTTCCCATTGTTCTGAATTTTATTTCAACTTAAATCTTCCCTTTCTTGTCAAGGTTTATGCCACTGCAATTTTCAGCCATGATCATGTCAAATTTGACAGAAGGACCGATATAACTGCTTTTTTTGCTGTCGAATTGTCAGTTAATGTGTCAGATAACGCTTAGAATGAAGGAACTATTTTGGACGTACTGAACAAAT
Source organism: Bacteroidota bacterium (assembly GCA_046307935.1). GTDB lineage: Bacteria > Bacteroidota > Bacteroidia > Flavobacteriales_D > Crocinitomicaceae > M0103. The sequence continues at coordinate 2,947 of JBKCAB010000191.1, forward strand.
CATTCAGAACACACCGGCTATCGCATATTTCCTATTCGGGAAAGTTGAAGCTACCGTCCTCCGAAAAATTCACCTTGAGTTCAGGAATATCGGCCGATGTTAGTTGCTTCAACTGTAAAAAAGCACCGTTGTCAGGATCACTTACGGGTCCACCCTCACCGATTTGTTTTGTTGAGATCACTCTGCCACTCACGAATTTTCCTTCACGTGTCAACTTCAATTCGAACATAGGTGCCATTCCGCAAACGCCATTTAGATTAAATCTGCCATAGGTACAAAAATTGCCCATTGAGTAGGTAATGAAACGGCCTTTGTAATGATCCAAGGCGCGTGTGACGTGAGGCCCATGTCCAAGCAATACATCAGCACCTGCATCGATCGCAACCCGGGCAAACTCATACACATTCCCCCTATTCTCACCATAAAAGGTCTCTGTACCTCTGGTTACATGTGTTTTGGCAGATCCTTCTGCCCCTCCGTGAAAGGAAACGATGACAATATCACAAAAGGAATTCAACTTTTTTACTACCGAACGAAGTGTTGCATAATCGTTGATCTGCAGGCAGGCATTATTTGGGGCAAAAGCAGTCATACCTACCTTTACCCCCTTGATAGTCATGGTATCCCAAGGACAACTTTCCAATCCGGCATATCGAATTCCGGCATTCTTCAGCACTTTCTGTGTATTTGACCTTCCTGCATCACCGAAATCACCCATGTGATTATTTGCAACAGAGAGAAAATTGAATCCGGCCTCCTTCAACTGAGGAACAAAATATTCGGGCTGGCGAAAAGCGTAACATTTCGACATATCCTGACATGTTTTGGCGTTTCCACCTTCGTTCAGAACGGTCCCCTCAAGGTTGCCAAAAACAATGTCCCCCTTTTTAAAGTAAGCATGCATCGGTTCAAGCAAGCGAACATTCGATGGAGGCAAATATGAAGGTGAAGGGTAATTCGTTCCCATCATGATGTCACCGACTGCAATAAGCGTGATCAATGTATCGGAAGACTCGTTGGTATTAGCGTTATTCTTTGCTGTTTGAGCGACTGGCGATTCAAGCGCTGATTCCCCGGACCAAAACATGGGAATTGCGAGGCCTCCCGCAATCACCAATGATAACAATGCTATTTTGATTTTCTTCTTCAATTAGTCAAATGCCTTGAATGAGTTCTGACTCATTTCGATGAGTTTGTTGTATTGCGTAGGTGTCAGATCGGAGTGATAGTAATGGATTGGATTCACTTTTTCTCCACCTTTTTCCACCTCATAATGCAAGTGTGGGCCTGTCGATTTTCCTGTACTGCCAACGAGGCCAATCAATTCTCCTCTCTTGACACGCTGACCGTTTTCCACTTTAAATGCACTCAAGTGAGCATAACGTGTACGGTATCCGTAACCATGATCGATCACTATGCATTTACCATAACCCCAAACTGAGTTTTCAACACTTACAACCTTTCCGTCGCCGGTTGCATAAACAGGAGTGCCTTCACGCGCAGTGAAATCCATTCCTGTATGCATTCGTCTTGTTTTGTAGATTGGATCGATCCTGTAACCAAAACCGGAGGCCATTCGCTTCAAATGTTCGTTCTTAACTGGTTGGATCGCCGGAATACTCGCGAGCATTTTCTCCTTATTCTTTGCCAGATCGATCAGCTCTTTGAATGACAAAGTTTGGGAATGCAGCATACGCTCCACCTGATCCAAGCGTTCCGACGTTTTCTTGAGCAGTTCCGAGTTTGAATATCCATCCAGGTAAGCGTAACGATCACTGCCTCCAGCTCCCATCAAACGGAGCTCTTCAGGAAATTCACCTGCATACAGGGCAACCCTGTAAAGATCCTCATCCCGCTTTTGAATATCTTTTAATGCACGTTGAACAAACTCCAGATCACCATTCAATCTTTCCAGTTCTGTTCTGTATGTGGCAATTTCCTCTTTCATTCTTTCTTCTCTTGGTGAA
>JBKCAB010000192.1:0-893 GCA_046307935.1 Bacteroidota bacterium
AATATGAACAGAAAGCTAAAATTATGGGAGCTCGACCGTTTGACTCCGGAAGAATTCAGTAAGCAAACGAAGTACCCGTTGATCGTGATTCTGGATGATATCCGAAGCCTCAACAACATCGGATCCTTTTTCCGAACGGCAGATGCTTTCAACGTCGAGAAGATCTACCTCTGCGGTATCACGGCGCAACCCCCGCACCGGGACATTCAGAAAACAGCGCTTGGAGCTACTGAAACGATCGATTGGGAATACAGACGCTCGATCACAGATCTAATATCCGAATTAAAGGAAGATCAGTGGACCATCTGTGTAGTCGAACAAGCAGAAGTCACCTTACCTCTGCACAAGATCGACCAGCTGCAAGGAAAAGGTTTTGTACTCATTTTTGGCAATGAAGTCGACGGCGTTGCTCAGGAAGCGATCGATCTCGCCGACCACATCATCGAGATTCCACAATTCGGAACCAAACACAGCCTGAATGTTTCGGTTTGCGCAGGTGTAGTCGTTTGGGAGTTCGCAAAGCGCTATTTCAAGGAATGATTGTTAAGAAAGAACAAATCAAACCGCCCGTTGTTAGGCTACTAATTTTAATTTTGCCCCGGTTTCTGTAACCTGTTCATCATGATCCAAACTGACATTATCATTATCGGAGCGGGCCCTGTAGGCCTTTTTACCGTATTTGAAGCTGGACTTCTCAAGTTGAGATGCCACCTCATCGATTCACTTCCACAGCCAGGTGGACAGTGTTCTGAGATCTATCCAAAAAAACCCATTTATGATATTCCGGGATTTCCGAGTATTCTTGCTGGTGAACTCATCGACAACCTCATGGAACAGGCAGGGCCTTTCAAGCCCGGTTTTACATTAGGGGAAGCAGCTCTGTCGATCACTAA
>JBKCAB010000193.1:0-11961 GCA_046307935.1 Bacteroidota bacterium
TCATCGGCCAACTGCTGATTGAGGCATTCATACACAACTGCATCCAAACGTTTTCCCCACATATATTTCGAACGATTATCCTCAAAGAATTTCTTTAAACCTGTGGTGTCCTTGATCGCCTTATTCCAGACCTTGTCCGTCATGATCTCGTAGAGGAGGATGCCGTCATGGTATTCGGTCAACAACGCTTTGTATTCAGGATGTTTGGCGGGAAGCTTCCCTTCCTCAAAAGAAAGGATCGACTCTTTCTCCCAATTTCTGAATTGAATGTTCACTACTTTCTTTGTTTCGTCTCTTCGCACTGATCGGTAATTGTTCTCAAGGTACTTAGCAAATCCCTTTTGAGTATATTTCTGTCCATCAATGATGAAGATCGGTTTATCTGATTTTAATTTCACAGATGACCATTTTCCCTGAAAATAGGTGGAGTCTATGTTTTTATAGAACCATTTCAAACCTTTTTTGCTGAGATCAGAATAAGTGTATTCCTTCTTCATTTTTGCAACGAATGAATCCTGCGTTTTTTTCGAACGTTCGTCCTTGTTTACTCTGGTCTGAAGTTCCTTCTTCATGCTTTCATAAGGCTGAACGTCTGTCCATTCCAATCTTCTGATTATGTGAAATCCGTATTCAGTTCTCACCGGTCTACTGATATCTCCATTGTTTTTTAAAGCAAATGCTGCATCCTCAAAAACAGAGACCATTCGTGTGGTTGTTCCTGTACCAAATGGAGGCAGAATACCTCCTTTATTGCTGGTACTCGGGTCATCCGAATGATCTTTTGCTAATTCTTCAAAATTCCCACCGGCCACTAGCTTGTCATACAGTTCATTGATCTTCTTTTCTGCCGCAATGATATCCTCCTGAGAAGCTTCCTTCGGCACAGATACCATAATGTGGGCAGTTTTGATAGTCCCTCTGGCTTGACGTTGGTCTGTGACTTTTAGTATGTGATAGCCAAAACGTGTGCGAAAAGGGTCAGAGACAGAACCGAGATTTGTGTTGTATGCTTTTTCTTCAAACGGGTAAACCATTTGGAAGGCAGTGAAAAAACCGATATCACCACCATTTACGGCTGCAGATGGGTCTTCAGAACCACCTTTTCCACGTGCTACAGAAGCAAAATCTTCTCCTTTTTCAATCCGCTTTTTCAATGCCATGATCTTGTTCCAGGCGGCCAGGGTATCCTCAGGTGAGGCATTTGATTCTACTTTGATCAATATGTGAGATACACGGATCTCATTTTTCGTTCGATCGTAAGCCTCGCGCACGAGTGCTTCATTTTTGGCAGAATCGATCAGGTAGGGGAGTGCCAATTGCTTCCGGTAGCCGTCAAGTTCTTTCTTCAGCTTTGGAATAGTATCGTAACCCAATGCTTCTGCTTCAGCAACTTTCAGTTTGAATTTTTTGAACAGTTCCATGTACTCATCAAGTGACGCCTTGTCGTACTTTGGTTCATTGTTGTTTTTGAGGTAGATCTGTAAGAATTCTGATTTTGTAACTGGTTTTCCGTTGATCTCTAATAGAACAGGATCGTTGTTCTGAGCAGATACTCCCAGGGTAAAAATCAGACCGATCGTGGCTAACAGTTGTTTTTTCATGTGTAGAAGATATGTTTTCTATTTAATGCTGTAATTGGGCGCTTCTCTTGTAATGGTAACATCGTGCGGGTGTGACTCACGCATTCCGGCCGAAGTTATGCGTACAAATTTCGAGCCCTTTAATCGGTCGATCGATGGAGCACCGCAATAACCCATTCCGGCGCGCAAGCCACCCATGATCTGATACATGACCTCGACAAGGAAACCTTTGTAGGGGACCCTTCCCGAAATTCCTTCCGGTACAAGTTTCTTGATATCGTCCTCCGCATCCTGGAAATACCGATCCTTCGATCCCTTTTGCATCGCTTCAAGCGATCCCATTCCGCGGTAGGCCTTGAATTTCCTTCCTTCGTAGATGATCGTTTCACCGGGAGATTCTTCAACACCTGCAAACATGGAACCGATCATTACAATATCTGCACCAGCAGCGATTGCCTTTACGATATCACCGGTGTAACGAATACCTCCGTCTGCAATTACAGGAACGCCTGTCCCTTGTAATTCTTTGGCTACGTCATTGACAGCAGATAATTGAGGGACACCCACACCGGCGATCACGCGAGTAGTGCAGATCGATCCGGGACCTATCCCCACTTTTACGGCGTCCGCACCAGCATCGACGAGGTATCTCGCAGCCTCTGCAGTGGCAATGTTGCCGACGATCACTTCCAGTTTTGGAAAGCTTGATTTGACCTCCTTAAGCTTATCGACTACGCCTTTTGAATGACCATGTGCTGTATCGATCACGATTGCATCCACACCGGCATCAACCAATGCGGACACTCTTTCCAAGGTGTCATGTGTTACACCTACTGCGGCTGCCACGCGTAATCTTCCGAAAGAATCTTTACAAGAATTCGGGTGGGTTTTTACTTTGATGATATCCCTGTAAGTGATGAGTCCGATCAGTGTGTTATTTGCATCAACGACAGGAAGCTTTTCGATCTTTTTCTCCTGAAGAATTTCTTCCGCGGTCATCAGGTCAGTGCCATCCGATGTGGTTACGATCCTTTCGGAGGTCATCACCTCTCTGATCGGTCGATTCAGATCCTTTTCGAAACGAAGATCTCTGTTGGTCACAATTCCTTTGAGCTTTCGGTTTTGATCGATGACGGGAATACCACCGATGGAATTCTCTTTCATCAGATGAAGTGCATCCTTCACAAGAGCATCCTCCAGGAGTGTGACAGGATCAAGGATCATTCCGCTTTCCGAACGTTTCACCTTTCTTACTTCCAATGCTTGGTCGCTGATGGTCATGTTCTTATGGATTACACCAATACCTCCCTGCTGGGCAATAGCGATCGCCAACTTTGCTTCTGTAACGGTATCCATGGCAGCAGACATGATCGGTGTATTCACCTCTATGTTTCTAGTTACCTTACTCTTTAACTGGACATCCCTGGGCAGTACTTCAGAGTAGCCGGGAACGAGCAGCACATCATCGTAGGTTAACCCCTCCTGGATCTGACTGATATTGGAAAGTGACATGCGAATCTATTTGTCGATAAATTCTTGCAAAAATAAGATTATTTTCGGATAAATTCAGCATGTTGAGCTTCATGTTGTTGACGTTTCCCTAAGATCATTTTTGTTAATTTTTCGAAAATATTTTTAGTTGGAATGATTAATGTTGTACTCTTGTAAGGTACGCTCACATGATGATAAAAATGGGAAACAATGTGCTATTGGTAATTTTGACCCTGCTACTTTCTAATGTAGTAATAGCCCAGACAGATTCTTCGCGTTTGATTCAGTTGTCGGGTGTAGCGATCTCCGATGAAGACCTTTCTCAGCTTCCTTACACTACGGTTTATGACCGCACGCTGAAAAGGGGAGTGATCTCTGATTATTACGGTTTTTTTTCGATGGTTGTAACGCCGGGAGATTCTCTTGTGTTTTCTTGTTACGGATACAAAACCTCAACGTATGTAGTTCCCGATACGTTGCAGGATAATCGCTATTCGATGATCCACGTGATGCATAAAGACACCTTGAACTTACCGGAAGTTACCGTTTATCCATGGCCTTCACGGGAGGATTTTGCACGCTATTTCGTTAATATGGAGCCCTATGATGATGCTTTGAGAAGAGCGCAGCGAGAGCTGTCAGGTGAAAGTTTAGCTTTCGTTGCAGCCCGCTTAGAAGGTGATGCTTCATTATCCTTTGGCTATGCAATGAATCAGCGCAATTCACGGATCTATACACAAGGACAGCTACCGGCCAATAACCTTCTGAATCCGTATGCATGGGCGAAATTGATCAAGGACTGGAAAGCGGGGAAATTGTCCAGGCAGTAGGCAGGTTCTGGTGTAAGAAAATGTATTTCGGAGCACTGCTGTTTGTCATGTTTGCCCTCATCCTGTTGCTGCCTTTCAGACATGAACATACTGAAGGGAATTACGGACAACTATTAGGAGAAATCGGTTATTCTGTGCATTCAGATAAATACACAAGCGGTTACCAAGAACCTGTTGTTGTATTGGGAAGTGTTTTCTACCTTCTAACACTTGGGCTTTTTGTGCTCGCAAAAAAGCGTATGGTGTTCATCTTTTCTGTCATTACGGCGTTTCTGAATTTACTTTCATTACCGCTGATCTATTTTGCGCTGACCTTTATTCTGCGCTTTTCGGGGCCTCCTGTCATTGTGGAGGTAAGTTACGGATACTATGCTTTGGTAATCATAGATGTTCTTCTCGTGCTCACTGTGTTCCTTGTTCTCCGAGATTTTCGGAAATGTGAAGAAAGATCGTACTCAGATGAGCTACTTGATCATTGATCAATCACTTTACCGGATAACAGAGGAAAAATTTCTCTACCGGTGATGCAAGTGCTGAGATGTTTAGGTTGTCGGAGGCTTTTCCCAGGTCAACGATCTCCCCATTCTTCATTAACATATTGATGTTCTGCTTGTTCTGATTATAGGCGTTGTTGCTGAGAATATCAGAGTACACAAAGAAATCAACTTCGTTTCCGTTCAGATCGAACTGTTGACGGGCCATTTCTTTTTCAAGCTGGATCCGCTCAACGCTAAACGGTTCTGATGAGATCTCGATCTTGAAGAGGTCGCGGTTAACGAGTCTGAGAGCTAGCGCCGAGAGGATACGGTCCGAATGATCTGCCCAAACCTTCAAGGCACTGAGAATATCATAATCATCCAGTTTCGCGAAATGCTCGAGTACTTCCGGTCGCTTTTCGAAGTCGGCCGTGTGTATATAATTGTTCCGAAAGAAACGAAGGCTCGGGCTGGCAAAAAGATCTTCGCCCTGAGTAGCTAGCTGCTTTGCCCTTCTCAGTGCATGGATAAGCATGAATTCGGCCGCAACAACGGTCTTGTGCATGTAAACCTGCCAATACATCAAGCGTCTGGCAACGATGAATTTTTCAACGGAATAGATGCCTTTTTCCTCAAGAACGAGATTGCCGTCTACCACATCAAGCATTTCGATGAGACGGTCACTACCAATCACGCCTTCGCTCACACCCGTGTAAAAGCTATCCCTGTTTAGGTAATCGAGTCGATCCATGTCAAGCTGGCTCGAGACCAGCTGGTGAAGGAACGGTTTAGAATGTTTGTTGCGAAAGATGAGCAGTGCATGCCTCAGATCATCCCCAAACTCGTTACTCAGACGCTGAATAAAGAATTCGGAGATCTTTTCGTGACTGACCCCATTTACAATATCGTATTCAAGTGCATGACTGAAAGGCCCGTGTCCGATATCGTGGAGCAAAATGGCAATATGTACAGCCCTTTCCTCTTCCGCTGTGATCTCGTGTCCTTTTCTTCGGATGACCGAGACAGCGTGAGTCATCAGATGCATGGCACCGAGAACATGGTTGAAACGCGTATGGATCGCACCAGGATAGACCAGGTGACTCATACCCAATTGCATGATCCTTCTCAGTCGCTGAAAGTAGGGATGCTCAATGAGATCGAAGATGAATTCATCGGGAATAGTAATAAATCCATATACCGGATCGTTAACTATTTTCTTTTTATTATTTCGGTTGAGATTAGGTCGCAATTGAATACCTTTAAGAACTGATTCAAAATTATAAAAAACAAGCGAATGCAAGGGAAAATACTTTGGGCAGACGATGAGATAGAATTACTCAAACCGCATATTCTGTTCCTGGAATCCAAAGGATATTCCGTCGAAGCAGTTAATAATGGCATGGCCGCTGTGGATAAAAGCAGTGAAGAGCATTTTGACATTATTTTTCTGGATGAGAACATGCCGGGGATCTCGGGACTGGAAGCACTTACGCGGATTAAAGAAGAAAAACCTTACGTTCCTGTCGTATTGATCACCCGAAGTGAAGAGGAGCATATCATGGAGGAAGCCATTGGTAGTAAGATCGCTGATTATTTGATCAAACCGGTTAACCCCAATCAGATCTTGCTGAGTTTAAAAAAGAACCTTGATCAAAGCAAGCTGGTCTCGCAGAAAACCAATCTCAACTACCAGCAGGAGTTCCGGAATCTTGGAATGCAATTGAACGGTCGACTGGACTCAGAAGAATGGACGGAGCTCTACAGGAAGTTGGTTTACTGGGAACTCGAGTTGGACAAGATCGAAGACAAGGGAATGCGCCAGATCTTGGAAATGCAGAAAAAAGAGGCCAATAACTTGTTTACGCGCTTTGTCCGAAACAATTATGAGGACTGGTTGAATCAACCGGAAGATGCTCCGCTGATGATCCATCACCTAATGAAGGATCGGATAGCGCCCGAGCTGAACAATGGTAAGGTCTTCGTATTGGTGATCGATAACCTTCGTTTTGACCAGTGGAAAGTTCTTCAACCCTATTTTTCGAAGTATTTTGCAATCGATTCTGAAGAAGTGGTCTATTCGATTCTGCCAACTGCAACGCACTATGCCCGAAACGCTTTTTTTGCCGGGCTGCTGCCCAGCGAGATCGCCAAACGCTTTCCTAATCTCTGGAAGAACGAGGAAGATGAGGGCGGAAAGAACATGCACGAAAAGGATTTTTTGGAGGCCAATCTCAAACGGTTGGGAAAGAATGTGCGTTGGTCCTATAACAAGATCACTAACTTCGAAGCCGGTAAACGTCTCGCAGACAATTTCAGTCAGCTCAAAGAGAACGAAATCAACTTTATCGTCTATAATTTCGTTGACATGCTATCGCATGCCCGCACTGAAATGGAGGTGATCAGGGAGTTGGCCGATAATGAGTCCGCCTACAGGTCGATCACCGTGTCGTGGTTTGAGCATTCACCGCTCCACGATATCGTCAAAAAGATCGCTGAGTCAGGTTCAAGACTCGTGATCACGACCGATCACGGCACGGTGAGGGTCACCAATCCAGTGAAGATCGTCGGAGAAAGAAGCACGAATTCCAATCTTCGCTATAAGGTGGGAAGGGGACTGAGCTACAATGAAAAAGAAGTTTTTGTGGTCCGAAATCCGCAGGATGCTTTCCTTCCATCAACAAGAATGGCCTCTGAATATGTATTCGCAGGTGAAAGTGATTTCTTTGTCTATCCGAACAATTACAATCATTTTGTGAACTATTACGGGAACACTTTCCAGCACGGAGGTATATCTTTGGAAGAGGTCTTGATACCGTTTGTTCTACTTAAAAAGAAATAATGGAAGCTGAGTACGATTTTTATCCTGAAAAGCCACAGCTGGCAGAGCCAAAGGCAAAGGGGAATCTTGCTCTGACGATCTTTTCGATCGTTTTGTTCATCCTGACATTTCTTCTTGTGTTTACGGAAGAAGCCAGCTTTGTCTTCAATCTTGTGATCGTGCTGATCATCCATGAAATGGGACATTTTATCAGCATGAAAGTTTTTGGATATCAGCACGTGAGAATGCTCTTTATTCCGCTGATGGGTGCATTTGTTCAAGGGAGTAAGGAGGAATATTCGCAGCGTCAAAGTCTTATAGTGGCAGGTGCAGGACCATTCCCCGGGATCTTCATCGGGTTATTGCTTTTGTATTTTGCAGACGTCTATCACAACCCGTGGATGATGGATCTGGCCTTTCTTTTCCTTTTGCTCAATATTATCAATCTTATACCGCTTGATCCGCTTGACGGCGGACAGCTTTTCAAACTCTTGATCAAAGTCAATCACGATCTCTTTCTGCTTATTTTTACTTTTGTTTCTTCCCTCGTACTCATCGGATTCGGTTGGTACATAGATAGTTGGGTGATGATGGCCTTCGGATTTTTTATGGCTTTCAGGGTTCGGACCATTCAGAATCAGTATTACCTTAGAAGAGAACTTAAAAATGAAGGTGTTAATTACCGAACCACCTACAAGTTGTTGAGCAACAAGGATTACGCGCAGATCAAGTTGGTTTTGTTGGACAGGATCCCTAACCTGCGGTCTTTTGTTGAAAATGTTGACAGCGAGCAGGCAGATCCGATCATGGCCAGTCAAGTGAACAGTGTGCTGCTCAGTCCTGTACGAAAAGATGCTTCATATCTCTTCAGGGTTATCCTGATCCTGCTTTGGCTGGCGGTACTGTCGCTTCCTTTTGTATTTATTGCTAATCTCGATTTTTTTGTTTCGCGCTATGAGTGGTGGATCGAACTCATTGAAGCCAGGTGATCGAGTTGGTTTCCTTTATGAGAAAGGCGAAGGGGAGATCATTCGTCTGGTTTCTCCTGAGCGATTTCTGGTGAGGGACGAAAACGACTTTGAGCGATTGTTTTCGCGCAACGAGTTAGTGGTTATACATAGCAAAGACTATAAGCTACCCGACGACCTTGTTGTTCAAGTGAATGATGATGACACCCTTTCTTCACAACAATATACGGTTCGAAAAGAAAAAAAAACAGGTTCCAGGAAACCAATGGAAATTTGGGAGTTGGATCTACATATCGAGGCATTAACAGATTCTCATTCCGGGATGTCAAATGCAGAGATACTGGATCGTCAGTTGCGGGAAATGCGCAGTTTTTACAGTAAAGCCAGAACGAAACAGATCCGGCGGATCATTTTGATACACGGCGTTGGCGAAGGAGTTCTAAAAGAAGAGGTGCGTATTTTCCTGTCAAAACAGGAAGGAGTAACGTTTTACGATGCAGACTTCAGAGAATATGGGAAAGGAGCGACAGCCGCTGATCTGTTCTATAATTTATGATCAGAGATCTTTACGGAAGGTGTGAATGTCATTGTGGTGTTCTTCGATCTGATCTTTCACTTTTTTAATGGACTGTGTAAGGAGAAATAGATCTGCCGAAGCATTTTTACCCAACCATTCCCAGCCACCTTGTTCTCCTTCGATAGCCTCCGCCATGTGATACAAAAGCATCAGATCATTCAGCATTAACCAACGCAGTGCCTTTTCATTCCCCTCTGCAGCATTGATGAATGCCAAAAGGTGCGGGTAACCTTTAGCGGGCAACCAATCACGTGCTTCTTCTTTTAGCCAGATAGCATGGGTGGCCATGTATAGCTCCGGATATCCGTTCTCTTTTAACCAAAGCAGAATTTGCTGATTTCCTTCAATGGCCTTTGCCCAAGCCAAAATGACTTTCGGCGGATAGTCCATTGGTTTCATGGTAACGGTAAGCACTTCCTGGACAGCAGGTGCTTCAACCTTCTTTTTTTTTCTGAACCAGCTCAGCATGCTTTAGTCGATTAGAAGAACCATAGTGCGACGAATATGGCTGTAATAACGCAGATCAGATCAACAAGTAACATGGTGCCAAGCGTGTAGCGGGTATTTCGGACGCTAATCGAGCCAAAGTAAACAGCGATCACGTAGAAGGTAGTTTCGGCACTGCACTGGAAGATACAGCTCAATCGACCTGTAAGTGAGTCCGGTCCATACGTTTGCATGGCGTCAATCATAAAGCCCCGAGATCCACCGGAGCTGAAAGGTCTCAGCATGGCTACCGGTAGGGAATCCGTGATCTCTTTAGATACCCCCATTAGAAAGAATCCCTGGGAGATCCAGTTGCTGATCACCTCAAAAAGACCGCTATTTCGAAAAAGGGAAATGGCCACCAGCATTCCAAGAACATAGGGGAAGATCGTTATTCCGGTGTTCATTCCATTTTTTGCTCCTGCGACGAAAGCATCGAAAATCGTAGTTTCCTTAACAGTAAAACGTTTTTCATTTTTGAATGCGTAGAGCAATGTGAGCCCAATGATGCCAATGAGCAACAAACCTGAGAAATTGCCGGTGAAATAATTCTTTCCGATCAGATCAAGACTGCTGATGTAGAATAATAGTCCGATGATCGCTGCAACGACAGAAATTAGCGCTGCCAATAGCGTGACGCTTAGAAAGTTAATGCGCTGACGAATGCCAACAATGATGAAAGCTGCGATGGTTCCGATGAATGAAGTGATGATACACGGCAACATCACATCAGCCGGATTTGATGCGTCCTGAGCTGCTCGGTAACCAATGATGGAAGTAGGGATAAGGGTGAGACCTGCCGCATGGAGACACATGAACATGATCTGCGCATCACTGGCCTTTGTCTTATCGGGATTGATCTCTTGTAGGCTTTGCATGGCTTTGAGCCCGAAAGGCGTTGCAGCAGAATCCAATCCCAGGAAATTCGCAGAAAAGTTAAGGGTCATGTAGGAGATCGATTCATGTCCTTTCGGGACAGAAGGGAATACTTTCACAAAGAAAGGGCTGAGCCAGCGTGCCAGCTTTTCAGTAGCTCCTGATTCGATGAGTAATTGCATGATTCCACAAAAGAACGCGAGATAGGCGAGTAGAGGCAATATGATGTCGAATAAACTGACTTTACAAGTTTCTAGCAATCCATCGGATTTTTGAACTCCACTGAAGATCTGTACGGTTTTATTCTTGTAGGTATAAACCGTGTCGGCATCGGCTGTATTTGTGTTGAGTACAAAGGTATTTTCAGGAGCCTTGCTGATGGAATCTCGAAGCGCATAAGGCAGCTGTCCCAGGTATTTTTCTCCGACAAGTATCGGATCATCCTTTTTCCCGTTCAGAACGTGATCAATGGAGTAGTTACTTCCGAGAAATAATCCTGCCACGATGAACACGATCGAGGAAATGAAAATTATGAGCCAGAATCTGCTGAGTACCATGTTACGAATATCTGTTTTTAATGGACTGCTTAATGATCATGGTGACAAAACTATTAACATATATTTCTTAAAAGTGAAAGGCCATAAATTCTGCTTGGTTAATAGTTCGCTAATTGTTTAAGATTTCACACTCAACAAAATATCTTTATTCGGATAATTAAATTTTCTGAACTAAATAAAAAACAGAATACGAACTCAATCAAGTTTTCCAATTCCCTGTCGCATGACCGTCGGTTCGGGGCCTGTGCAGTCAATCACTGTCGAACCATCTAGATTTCCGAAACCACCGTCTATGATAAGGTCAACCGTATCATCGAATTTTTCATAGATAGCAAATGGATCGGCAAAGTATTCCTGTATTTGATCGTCATTGTTGTGTAAAGAGGTCGTAGCGACAGGATTCCCCAACTCTTTAACGATTTCAAGAATGATTGGATGATTGGGAATCCGAATACCGATCTCATGCTTGTTTGAATCGAATAATCGGGCTACCTCTGTTGTAGCGTTCAGAATAAAAGTGAAGGGACCAGGCAGATTCTGCTTGAGTAGCTTGAACACAGGTCGATCGATCTGTTTCACATATTCTGACAGATTGCTGAGGTCATGACAAATGATCGAGAAATTCGCTTTTCCGGGTTTGAGACCCTTTAATTTGGCGAGCTGCGCAAGTGCCTTTTTGTTGTAAAGATCACACCCCATACTATACACCGTATCGGTCGGAAAAACGATGATACCACCCTTTTTGAGTATTTCGGCTGCCTGTTTGATTAGCCGTTGGTCTATGTTAAATGGGTTGATCTCAATGATCATACTTCATCGGTTGATTTTGGTGGCGATAATACAAGGTTTTGTTCAGCATCTTATCGAAAAGGATGAGCTTTTTGCTATTCAGTGATTCCACACGAAAAATATGAGTCGCCAGAGAGTCCCCGATGTAAAGATTCAACCTCAGTTGGTCCGCCTCCAACTCGAATTGTCCTTTTAGCTTGTCGTGAATGGTCTCTACACCGGCTGAAACGATTTTCGTATCCGTAATTTCATCATACATCACAAAATAACCGTTCTCCTTGAATTCGAATTTCATGGCCACCGGGGAGCTATCGTAAGCCTTCGATTTTCCATTTTTAGTCTCTTTGAACAATATCCATATCCCATTGAGATCATTTCTACCATTTTCATTCGACCCTGTCTTACTTGCGCAGGAATATGTCAACGGTGCCAATAGCGTTACAATTAGGAATAAGTGGTAAATTATTTTCATTATTAATTGGAAAAAGTCTCTGTTTCTCCAAAATTAAATTT
>JBKCAB010000194.1:0-1436 GCA_046307935.1 Bacteroidota bacterium
ACACAGCTTATTCTTAAACAAGATCTTTTTAATGTTGATGCGAAACTTCTTCTTGACGAGTTGACCACCCTTCAAAATAAGATCGGGGCGTTTATCCGAAAACTAAGAAATGATATGAACAACGAGTCTCAAGGTCCTAAAATCCTAAGGTCCTAAACTCTTAAAATCTTTAAATTAAACAAGCAAATAATAAATATGAATATAGGAATCAGAAAGTCAATCGTAACCGGTGGTAAAGAGATTACCGTCGAAACGGGAAAATTGGCAAAACAGGCCGATGGGTCTGTCGTTGTGCGCATGGGAGATACGATGCTCCTTGCAACCGTGGTATCTGCACCAGATGCCAAGGAAGGAGTTGATTTCCTTCCGTTAACAGTAGATTATCGCGAAAAGTATGCAGCTGCAGGTCGTTTCCCTGGAGGATTCTTCCGTCGTGAAGCGCGTCCGTCAGAATCAGAGATCCTGATTATGCGTTTGGTCGACCGAGCGTTGCGACCATTATTCCCGGATGATTATCATGCTGAAGTACAGCTGATGATCCAACTGCTTTCCTACGATGGAGTGCACAATCCGGATGCCCTTTGTGGTTTAGCTGCATCTGCTGCTATTGCGGTTTCGGATATTCCGTTCAACGGACCAATGTCTGAAGTGCGGATCGGCCGTATAAACGGACAGTGGGTAGTGAATCCTACTATGCTGGAGATGGCTGAATCAGATGTGGACATGATGATCGCTGGAACAGCTAAGGATATCAACATGCTCGAAGGTGAATTTAAGGAGATCTCTGAGCTTGAGATGGTTGAAGCGATCAAATTGGCGCATGCAGCGATCAAAGAGCAGTGTCAGTTCCAGCTAGACCTCGCAGCAGAGATCGCAACAGCGAACCCGAAGCGTGAGTACAGTCATGAAGTGCATAACGAAGATGTGAAAACAAAGGTTTATGACTTCGCAATGGACAAGTGCAAGGAAGTTGCCCGCATGGGACTAGCCAACAAGGCGAAGCGTTCTGAGCTTTTCGATACGATAAAGAGTGAATTGAAAGCCACATTTACGGAGGAAGAACTCGCAGAAGTGGGTGGCTTTATCTCCACTTATTTCTCAGAAGTAAAGAAGAAAGCTGTTCGCTGGGTGATGCTTCATGAAGGAAAGCGTCTCGATGGCCGTAAATTCGACGAGATTCGTCCGATCTGGGCAGAGGTAGATTATCTACCATGTGTTCACGGATCTTCGATCTTCACCAGAGGAGAGACACAGTCGTTGACAACCCTTACCTTGGGTGGTAAAATGGATGAGCAGTTGATCGACGGTGCAACATTCCAGGGGACAGAGAAGTTCATGCTTCACTACAACTTCCCTCCGTTCTCAACGGGAGAGGCAAAACCACTTCGTGGAACTTCACGTCGTGAGATCGGTCACGGAAACCTGGCACTCAGAGC
>JBKCAB010000195.1:0-425 GCA_046307935.1 Bacteroidota bacterium
GTAATAATGGTGCCAACCCGGGATTAGACTTCGTTGGGAACGGTTGCGAAGACATGACCAATCCTACTGTTTGGTATGAGTTCACAACAGCGGCGAATGCTGCCACCATCGATGTGACGCTCACAAGCTCGTCTCTAACGCAGCCCGAGTTCACCATCTATGTTGGTAATTCCTGTGTCTCCTGGACCCCACTTGATTGTATTGAGGGAACAGCAGGTTCTGCCTCCTCGCTCAATATTCCTGTTTCTGCTAATCAAACCTATTTGATCGCTGTTTCAGACGTACTGGGTGGTCAGGGTAACTTTGATCTGTGTATTACCCAAGATCCCGACAACAGTGCTTGTAACACCTCTGATGCCTTGACGGTTACTGCTACATCTTTGGGATCTCCCTTGGCGGGCCCTTACCTACCGGGTGAACAGGTC
>JBKCAB010000196.1:0-1401 GCA_046307935.1 Bacteroidota bacterium
CCATTCATCATGATCACCTTTGAACACATCGCGAAGCATTCCAAACCCAAGATATGCAGCCAACATGATCCCAATCACACCGTATCGAGAATATCCCCACCAGAACGGACCCACCTTGTTTATTATGAACTGTGCTGACCCGATCAGTAAAGCCGCAATGATCAGTGAAGCGATCACCTGTTTCGTGACCCTGTTAATAGTATGTACCAACGGATCGATCCCCTTGTGGGTCAAGTCTGCCCTTATCTTTCCGGTATTTATCTTGCGAATTGCATTTTTCAGGTCATGAGGAAAATCCTCCATGTAATTTGCAAACTCATAGATCCCGTTTAGTATTCGCTGTCCCAACTTGAGCGGGTTTACCTTCTTGGCAATAGCGTCTACGAGATATGGACGGGCGAGCTCGAGCAAATCAAGATTCGGATAAATATTATGTATTACCCCTTCGATCGTCACCATGGAACGGGCAAGCAAAAAGAAATGAGGGGGTACATTCAGCCCGTGGTTTACGATCACATCCTTAAGTTGAATGAGAACAGTACTCATCTCGTTCTTATGGAGACTTTTAATGTTATACACGTAAACGAATTCGTTGATATCGTATTCCAGTGCACGCATATTCGGTATCGAAGTGGATTCAGACATCTGCATGAGCACGCGGATGATCTTTTTAACGTCCCTGCCTTTGACTGCCAGGAATAAATGACCGAACATCTCAATGTCGCGATCCATTATGGTTCCCATCATACCGAAATCGAGAAAACAGATATTACCTCCGGGAACAATGAGTATGTTTCCTGGATGGGGATCTGCATGAAAATACCCGTGATGAAAAACCTGACGCATGTAGGACAGGGTCAACTTCGACGCGATCTCTTTTCGGTCATACCCGTTCAGTTCAATAAGCGCGATATCAGATACTTTGATGCCCTGTATGAACTCCATGGTCAGCACTCTGCTTGTAGTATATTCTTGGAAAACTCTCGGTGCTCTGGTCGTTCGATCCTTATCTTCCTGAACATTCATTGTAAAGCGCTGAATACTGATGGACTCATGAATAAAATCAAGCTCCTTCAGAATACTCTCCTCGAAATTCCTCACCAAACCCACCGGATCAAAACTTCTCAATGACGGGATCCTGCGTTCAAAGATCTCAGCAAGTGTGTACATCACTTGAATATCTTCCTTGATGATCTCCGTAATACCGGGACGCTGAACCTTAACAGCTACCTTTTCACCTGACTTCAAAGTCGCTTTGTGCACCTGTGCCATAGAGGCTGAAGCAAAGGCCTCCGGCTCGACCCAGGCAAAAACGTCTTCAACACTTCCCTTCAGCTCTTCCTCCACAACTACCCGGGCTGTCGCTCCGGGTAGGGCCGGCACCCTATCCTGAAGTTTTTC
>JBKCAB010000197.1:0-2802 GCA_046307935.1 Bacteroidota bacterium
CTACATCTACGCTGCTGAGCTGGCAGAACGTGCCGGCGATGGTAGTATGGCAGCAAAATACAGAGCGGCTGGTCCTGATCAGGATGAGATCTTTCAGAATGGAGGTGCAAAAACGATCAGTTTGTCTTGCTGGGGTGTATCGGTATCGGTAAAGTAATTTGATCCGAACTTCACATATTCCAACTCGATACTTGATTCCTGTCAGCTTTCTGTTGGCAGGAATTCTTTTTTCCTGTGTAAACGACCTCGAGTCCATTAAGAAGGTAACCTATGACCCAAAGGCGCCTGATGAAGTGACTAAGAACCTCAGCGTTTTTTACACGGATTCCGGATTTGCACGGATAGAGATCACCGCAAAGCTAGCTGAGACCTACCGAAAGCCGGAATTGGTCACAAAATTGAAAGACGGCCTCAAAGTGAATTTCTTCTCCTATGACGGAAAGATCGTTTCAACCTTATCTGCACTCTATGGCGAGGTGAACTTCTCCAAGGGAATGCTTTTTGTCAAAGATTCAGTGCGACTCTATAACCGGGAAAAGAAGCAACAGCTCGAGACGGAGATCCTGTTCTGGAACCAGAAAGACAGTACGATCTATACAACCTCGAATGTAATCGTTCGTTCACCGAAAGGAATTTTATACGGAAAGGGGATCAAAACTCAACAGGATTTCTCAGAATATGAGTTCCTCCAACCCTATGGAAAGATTAACTTTGACGAATAAAGCACCAACTATGCATACTTATAACCGTATTATGTTGTATTTCTGGCTTATAGCCGCCATTTCTATCCTCGTTTTCATAACGTATATGTCTTTTACGGATGGCATTAAAAAATGGGGATACTACTATATTTTCTCCTTGATTGCGCTCGTTATGTTCTTCTTGAGGAGGATCATGATGAGAAGAATGGACAAGCATCTGGCCTTCCTTGAAGAACAGAAAAATAAAAAGGACTGATCACCATTCATCCCGTCTTTTTGCGGATTATCATTCAAACCTTGGTAATGCCGTAAATTCAGAACATTTCAATAAACAATCTGTTACTTTTAATTCAAAATCGGGTCTTTAACCCTCAATTTGAGCAGTAATGATGCTGTCGTCCAAACGTTTGATTGTCTTCCTCTGTTTCTTTCTGGGTACAGTCTCGACACTTCGTGCGCAGCAGCTACTCAGTGGTGTCGTTTCGGATGAACGCAACATCCCCATACCCTCTGCCAAGATTTTTGTCAAACAAGCCGCAGACCTGAGAACTGTTGCTGACGTAAACGGATATTATGAGATCCGCCTTTTCCCCGGAGAATATTTCGTGATCTTTACCGCCACTGGTTATGATGACCGTGAACTATATGTTGTGGTCAATGATGTCGATCAGGTTAGAAACATGCAGCTATTTCCGACGAAATTCCAGGATTTGTCAGATGTCGAGGTATCCACAAAAAAAACGAATCCGGGGCGCGACATCATGCTGGAAGTGGTTAAGGTGCGTGAACGCATCAATCCCTGGAATTATGCGCATTCTGTGGAGGGTTACATTAAAGCTACCGAAAAGATCGAACGAAAGGAGCCGAAGAACAAAGATCAAGAGGCATCCGATGAAACAGATCCCACGGGATTAGAAGACCCTTTCGAAGCTGAAAAGAAGAAAAAAGAGGCTATAGCCAACAACATGAATCTTGTGGAGGTTCAATTCACCCGTCATTACTCTCCTCCCAACAAAGTCAAGGAGATCCGCAACGCTTTTGAGAAAAGAGGAGATGACCGCGCATTGTATTACACCACAACCGTAAAATCGAATTTTAATTTCTTCGAAAATCTGCTGCATTTGGATGATCTGCACCAATCGCCGGTTAGCTCACCCATTTCAGGTCCGGGTATTCTTTCCTATAAATACCGACTTGAGGAACAATACATGGAAGGGGACAGAAAGATCCATAAGATCAAGATCATTCCGCGCAGCACTGCCACAACCACCCTGGAGGGATATATTTGGGTGATCGATTCGCTTTGGCTGGTCCAAAAGCTTGAGCTGAAAATGCAAAAAGGGAATCTCCTCGTGTATGATCATTTTACGATCACGCAAGAATTTGACCACCCGGGCGACAGTATGTGTGTACTGGTGAGCCAAGTATTGGACTACAGTGTAAAATACAAGTCAGAGTCCTCAAAAATGACCACAGTGGCGACCTTTTCCGATTACACGTTCAACACGGCATTCACCAATCGATTCTTCAACAATGAAGTTGCAGTCACCGAGAAGGAAGCCTATGATAAAGATACCAGCTATTGGGCAGAGAAAAGACAGGTGGAGCTGACTCCCGAAGAATTGCGTTTCATACAGGTCAAAGACAGCATATTTAACGCGCAGAACCGAAAGGAATACCTGGATTCGATCGATGCCGTGTTCAATAAAGTTACAGCGCTCAAAGTGCTGTGGTGGGGAGTGGATCACCGAAATCGCGACAAACGTTTTCAGTGGACCATTAATTCCATGGCGGGGATCGCCAGACCACTTTACATTGCCGGACCGCGTGTAGCACCCGGATTTTACTACTTCCGTAAATGGGAAAATGAACGTTCGATAGACTCCTACTCAGAGCTCTCTTATGGCTTTATGAACCGCGACATAAAAGGAAGAGGATGGCTCAGGTTCAGGTATGATCCATTCCACTTTGGAACTGCTAGGATCACCTTTAGTCATGAATTTGATGCGATCCGCAGCTACGATGCGATCACCCAGATCTACAAGAGGGAGAACTTCATCGAAAAAACAGAGTTGAAGCTGGGTAATGACTACGAGCTTTT
>JBKCAB010000198.1:0-6738 GCA_046307935.1 Bacteroidota bacterium
ATGTAGAAATAAACTCTTGGGTGTATCTGTCCAAAGAAAATGATCCGCATCCTGCGTAGAAAAAAACCGCCATCTCCCCCCCAACTTTTGTCACATTGCTCGCATTCAAGATCCGGATTTGTTTCCAATAATCCACTGTACCTGGCCTGAACATAGCCGCGTATGTTTATATTTTCATACCATTTCGTGACCGCCTTCACAGGGTCCTTCGGTTTTAAACTGTCTGATTGAGCCAACGTGCTGTAATGAAGCGACATTAGTAGCACAATGATCGTTGTTGTTGTTTTCATTGCGAATTTATTTGCCGTCAAAATTAGACGCTTCTTATTTGGTTAACAGTGTGTTTACGTTGATTTAAACTTTATATAAAATACATAACGTTTTGTTAACATTAGGTAAAATTCAACTTTTTAACCATTTATTTTACTATTGTGTTGTTTTACAGATTATTACATTTATTTAAAGGTGCTATTCTGCACCTTTACTTGTTAACACCTACTTAACATTGTGCTTTTGACTTCCATTTATTTAATTGAAAAACAATGTTTTAATATGAATCATTGCTTTTAACTGGTTTCGGCTACATTATCATTACGTTAACAATCTACTACTGACTATTGCTGATCGTTACAATGGAATACATTTGCTCAAAAAAATTATTGATTATGGCAGCCGGTATTTTAAAATTCTTTTTACCAAAAGACCGTGTTTTCTACACATTATTTGAAAACGCAAGTGAGAACCTCGAAAAGCTTTCTGTACTTCTTGTTAAAGTAGTCAACGAACCTGATTTTGGAAAGCGCACGGCCCTGATCAAGGAAATGGAAGATCTGGAGCACCAGAACGATGAAGTCACGCACAACATCTTCATTGAACTGGGGAAAAACTTTATTACACCATTTGACCGTGAGGACATCCACAGTCTGGCTACGGCATTGGATGATGTTGCCGATTTCATCTATGCTTCCGGGAAGAAAATCAATTTCTACAGGATCGACCCTACAAGCGACCAAGGGATCCAAAAGGCTGCCAATGCAATTCAGGACGCTGTAAAAGCGGTAAAACAAGCCGTGCTTGAATTGCGGAACCTAAAGAACACCCAGAAGATCGTTGAATGCGTGATCAAGATCAACAGCGCAGAAAATGTAGCGGACGAGATCTTCGATATGAGCATAGAAAAACTGTTCGATTCGGATGTGGACGCGAAGGAGCTGATCAAGAAGCGTGAACTGTATCAGGTTCTGGAATTCGTTACAGACAAGTGTGAAGATGCCGGCAATGTGATCGAATCCATCGTGGTGAAATACGCATAATTCTTTACTAATCTTACTCTGAGATCATGTTAACGCTATTATTGGTTATTATTGCCATTGCGCTCATCTTCGACCTTGTCAACGGATTCCATGATGCGGCCAATTCGATCGCCACGGTGGTTTCTACCAAGGTGCTTACCCCCTTCCAAGCCGTTGTTTGGGCTGCCGTGTTCAACGTCGCTGCCTTTTGGGTGTTCGACATGAGTGTTGGAAACACAGTTGCAAAGACCGTAGACAATTCTGCCATCGACCTGTGGGTGATCCTGGCAGGTCTAATTGCTGCAACCGCCTGGAACCTTTTCACCTGGTGGTTGGGACTTCCTTCATCGTCATCACATACACTCATTGGGGGTTTTGCCGGAGCGGCAGTTGCCCATGCGGGTTTTGATGTATTGAAAATGGAGGAAGTGATCAAACCTATTCTTTTCATCTTCCTCGCACCACTCATTGGTGGTTTGATCGCCTTCCTGATCGCACTCGTCACGATCCAACGCGAATTCTTCAAAAAGATCATTGCGGCCACTGTACTTTCCGGCCTCACCATCTATGCTTCCTGGTATTACAAAGATTTCATCGATCTCAAACCGATCATGATCTGGATCATTGCGGTTACACTCGGGATTTTTCTCGTAACCTATATCATTTATCAACTCGTTTATGGCAAAAGACAGTCGGCCCTGAAAGAGTCAACGATGTACAAGCGTCTACAGCTTCTTTCCTCTGCAGCTTTCTCATTGGGTCACGGGGGCGCAGACTCACAAAAAGTAATGGGTATCATCTGTGCTGCATGTATCGTTTATACAAGTGCTGTCCGCAACGGTGATGTGCCTGAGAACAGTGTTCCTGATTATCTGCAGGTGGCGGAGATCATCCAGATCAAGTTTAAGGATGACGAAGGAAAGATCAAGAAATTCAAGCCTTCTTTCGGCGTTTTCGGCGATCATGTGATCTATCAGGATGGGAAGGATATCATCGATATGACGGAAGGAACGGTGATCTATGATGATGAGAAACTGAATAAAGCCGTTCCGGCGGACCATCCGTTCCTTGCTGAACTGGGCGACAGTAAAAAAGAATTTAAGAAAGCATCCAAGTCCCTTGATCCATTGCTTGTGTATACGGAAGGGAAAAAGATCAAGGATTACGATACGGAAGAGGTCATCTTTGAAAAGAAAGCGATCAACAAAGACTACCGTTACGCTGCGATGTTCTCCAACTACATCGGAGACGAAGGAGAGCTGAAATCAGATTACAAACTGGAAGCCAAGGTGAACAGCGACACCATGCCCTACTGGATCGCGCTATCCTGCTACCTCATGATCGGCTTCGGAACCCTCATGGGCGGCTGGAAGATCGTGAAAACAATGGGGACTAAGATCACAAAAGTGACCCCGCTGGAAGGAGTCTGTGCTGAGACTGCCGGTGCATTGACGCTGTTTACGGTAAGTCAATTCGGTATCCCCGTATCTACTACACACACCATCACCGGTTCGATCATCGGCGTTGGAGCAACCAAGCGACTGAGTGCCGTACGCTGGGGCGTTACCATTAACCTCTTGTGGGCGTGGATCCTTACGATACCGGTCAGTGGATTGCTTGCCGCTTTGATCCTTTGGGGCATTAAGCTTTTCGTCTAACTGTTGATTAATATAGGGATTTAGGGGGCTTCGGTCCCCTTTTTAGTTGTCCAGAATTTCAGGATCAACCCTTTCTACCCTTAACGGGCTGCGGTAATGAAAATAAGCCTGTGCCATTGCACCCAAAACAAAATAGAGAATCAGTATAAAGGAAAAGCCAAAGAAGTTGTTTTCCAACAAGACGATACACAAACCTGTTAACAAGGTGAGCGAAACGTGAATAAGCTGTAAAAAACCAAAAGAACGGGGCTTGCGTGTCATCAAGATCATCAGCACCAAATAAGGCAGCGAGACAAGACACGAAAGAATGGCAAAGATGATAGATAACCAAATTGTACTGAACAAACCACAGATCAGGCTTCCAACCACTACAGAGAACACCCACGACAATACGATCTCACCTATTTTCATTTTCTTTTCTTTTTAAAAAATTCGACGATCAGATCACCGCACTCTCTCTCCATCATCCCGGATACAACAGTTGTTTTTGGGTGATACAACTCATTGCCATAACGTCCTGCACCGCGTTTTTCGTCTGCTGCCGCAAAAACGACCTTGTCGAGCTGTGACCAATACAATGCCCCCGCACACATTACACAAGGCTCCAACGTGACATAGAGCGTACAACCGGAGAGGTACTTGCCGCCAAGGTATTCAGCAGCAGCAGTGATGGCCTGCATTTCTGCATGGGCAGTGACATCACAAAGGTGCTCCGTAAAATTATGTGCACGAGCGATAACCGTGTTGTTCGAAACGATCACAGCGCCAACGGGCACTTCATCAGCATCCCTTGCCTTCAGCGCTTCCAAATAGGCCTGCTTCATGAAATACTCGTCACTGTATGGTCCGATCATGTGCTTTGGGTTTTCGGATTCTTTTTTCCGGGCGAAGGATGGCCTCTTCCCCACTGAAATGCCCGCTGAAATAACGGTCATACGTTGACCATGGATTGGTGATATGCAGTTCCGCCGTATTTCCCGTGATCTGTAGTAAAACTGTTAAAGACCCTTTGAAAGCGCCCCTGTCAACCATGTAAAAGCGGTAAATTTCACTTGCTTCATTCGGTGTACGCTGTAAGCGGTAAATTCTACCGCGCTCTATACGCTCACCGTTCTTATCAACTTGTCGGAATTCTACCCTGTCACCATTCAACTCCAGGTAGTTGATCGAATCCCTGAGGGGGTCTTTTCTTTTACTTCCCGGCATCCACATACTGTCCAATACAAGGATCTTTTGAAACGATGAGTCCGGAGTGATCAGATCCTGAGCGTTTACATGTGCACAGAAAAAAAAGGCAAGAATGAGCACAATGTGCCTTGGTGTATTCCTTTTCATCGTCACAAAGTAAGGAAAAAAGCTTGATCTGCGGATAGACAATGAATGGGTCAAAACAGTAAATTTGAACTATGTCATTTCCCGTTCAAATACCATTCTTGTCAAAGGGCGATCTTGTGTACATCACTGCTCCCGCAAAATCGATCGAACGTGAAGCCGTGGATCACGCTCGACGTGTTTTCGAAGAAAACGGTTACCGCGTACGGATCAGCGAACATTGCACAGGCGTACATCATTATTTTTCGGGAACGGAAGAAGAGAGAATGCGCGATCTTCAGGCTGGCATCGATGATCCGGAGGTGAAAGCGATTGTCTGCGCTCGAGGCGGATACGGCTGTGTGCAGATCATGGATTCCATCAAATGGGCCGGAATGCTCACGCAGCCGAAATGGTTGGTGGGTTTCAGCGATGTGACCTTTTTCCATCAGCACCTGCAGTTCCTCGGCTTACCCAGTTTACATGCCACAATGCCGCTCAATTACGCAACCAATTCAACAGAGGCACTTGACACCATGTTCGCCGCACTAGAAGGAAGAACCTACACGGTAAAAAGTACAGTGCATCATCTGGATCGCTATGGTGAAGTCTCAGGAAAGCTGATCGGAGGAAACCTGAGTATTTTGTATAGCATGCTTGGCGCAAAGGATCGTCCGGACTATTCCGGTTGTATTCTATTCATTGAAGACCTGTGTGAATACATCTACCACGTTGACCGCATGCTACAAGCATTTCGAAGGTCAGGCATACTGGAACAAATTTCCGGACTCATTGTGGGCGGAATGACCGAAATGAACGACACTGCCGTGCCTTTCGGAAAGGGCATAGAAGCGCTGATAATTGATTTGCTTCAGTACAAAAAAATCCCTGTTTGCTTTGGCTTTCCGGCCGGACACATCGATGATAACAGGGCACTCATACTCGGTTCCGCGACAACGCTTAGGGTCGATGAGAAGGGTGCAGAGATCACCTTTCACAGCAACCGATAACTCAAAGCACGACCAGCTTGGCAATGCCTTTTCCCTGATCGGAAATGATCACTACGGAATACGATCCGGCCAGAAAGGCATCTATGTACAATTTACCATATTCATTGGTGAAATACGTTCCCTGTTGTTTACCCAACGCATCGATGATCATCACCCGTGCTTCCGGCACAGTGTTCACGGTGAACTCTCCGAAACTTGGATTGGGAAAAACCGATACCTCCAGCTGTGGAGCCTCCCGGAGTCGGGCTACCCGTACGATCGCATTATCTTGGCTTACAGACTGATTTGTGTCCATAATCTCCTGTGCCTCAAGGGTTGAAAAAACCATAAGAAAGGCTATCATCGCAAAAACTTTCATGGCGTTTAGTTTGGTCTCATCCTAATCAACAGAAATTACCCGAAACGTTACAATTACCCCGTCGTTATCTATAATGAATCTAAATAAGAACATCCGCTCAGTTGGTTTGTTCTAACCTTTAAATTTGTGCCTACGTTTCATCATTAGAATTCAAGATCCATGAGTAAATCAGCCCTATTATCCTCATCCATTGCCAAGAAATACTGGATGGCCGCAACGGGACTCTTTCTCTGTCTGTTCCTTGTCGGGCACCTGTTGGGTAACCTTCAGTTGCTGATTCCCGGAGCAGAAGGAAAGCTTGCTTTCAATCAGTATGCATACTTCATGACGCACAACATTTTCATTAAGGTCCTGTCGTATGCCACGTACATTTCGATCATCTTCCACGCGGTTGATGGAATCCTTCTGACCATTCAGAACAAGAAGGCGCGTCCTGTGCCTTATGCCTACAACAATCCATCAGCAAACTCTTCGTTGCCTTCGCGTTACATGGCTGTGCTCGGGACTTTGATCCTTATCTTCATTGTTACCCACATGCAGAACTTCTGGTGGAAGATGAAGTATTCTTCGAAGCCAATGCCGATGCATACTGAGGTGATCTTTCAGCCTGAACGCGGGATGGACGGAAAGATCGCCGATACAGAGAAAAAAGTATACCGTACCACGTCTAATCAGCTGCTTCCGATCGAAGAAGTTGAGATCAGAAACGGGAATGAGATCCATGCTTCTTCCGAAGAAATGAGGCAGAGCATCTCTAAAATCGATCCTTCCTACAAGCCAAAAGGAGAAAATCCGGTTATCGGACATGCATACAAGGATCTTCACTCTGTGGTATATGCATTTTTCGGTCACGACAAGAAAACTGAAGCCGGTGTTGAGGCTAACTCCATGGCTACCATTGCGGTATTATTTTACACGATCTCCATGCTTGTACTTGGTTTCCACCTGTGGCATGGATTTGCCGCGGCATTCCAGTCACTTGGTTTGAACCACAAGCGCTACAATCGCATCATCCAGTCGCTTGGAAGAGGTTTTGCTGTGATCGTACCGCTTCTTTTTGCGATCATTCCGATCATCATTTTCATGAACAGAATTTAACAGTATAAGAT
>JBKCAB010000199.1:0-3647 GCA_046307935.1 Bacteroidota bacterium
TTGTAATTCATAATTCGTAATTGGTAATTAATAATTAACAATGTATCGTCCCCGCATCATCCCTGTCCTTTTGCTAAAGAATCGAGGCCTCGTGAAAACGGTTGCGTTCGATAAACCGAAATACATCGGTGATCCTATCAATGCTGTCCGCATCTTCAATGAGCTTAGGGCCGACGAGCTGGTGTTCCTGGATACCGAAGCTACGAAGGAAGGACGACTCATCGATCCCGAGTTGGTGCGGAACATCGGAGAAGAAGCCAACATGCCTTTTGCGGTTGGAGGCGGAATCCGATCCCTGGAAGATATTCGCAAGATCACAGCAGCGGGAGCGGAAAAAGTAGTGATTTGTTCTTCAGCGGTAGAACGTCCGGAGTTCATACGAGAGGCCTCAGAAGAGTTTGGTTCCTCAACGATTGCGGTGTGTATTGATGTAAAGAAGAAGTTTTTAGGCGGGATGAAAATATGGAGTCATGGCGGCATAAAAGCAGTCAACTTCGCACCTGTTGAATTCGCAAAGAAAATGGAAGAGATGGGGGCCGGAGAGATCATCATTCAATCCATTGAAAAGGATGGTGCTATGTCAGGTTACGATCTCGAGCTAATCAAAAGTATTTCAGAAGCAGTGACAATACCAGTTGTTGCGCTCGGTGGTGCCGGATCACTAGAAGACCTGAGACTAGGTTTCGAAAAGGCTTTTGCCAACGGTCTTGCTGCGGGGAGTTTGTTTGTCTTTAACGATAAGAATCGCGGGGTGCTGATCAATTATCCTGTACGGGGGGACTTCCCCCTTAGGAGGGGGCCCAGGGGGGAGGACTTCTAACAAACTACGACTTTCGTCTCTAACTTTTCACTTCGGAAGACTTATCCCTACTTTACAGACGGGAGTTTGACCGTGTATTAAGCTGTACAAAATGGGAATACATCAAAAAAATATTCACGATCATTTTTGAGTTACTAAAAACAAGTGATATCAACTGTTCCAAGTAAATAGGTCAGATTTTAATCATGAACTGAAAACGGAATGATCCTCCCCCTTAATCCCCCTCCAAAGGGGGAAAGAATTAAAAAGAAGCCAGCTTTTCCTTCTTGAACAACTTTCTGTAGGTATCGTAAATAAACGTCAACCGTTTTTCATCATTGGGATAATCAGAATACCAGTGTGGTGGCAATTTCAATAGTTCTTCAAACTCATCGATTGAAAATCCAAGCTTTTTGGCGATGTATTTTTTTTCGTCTTCCACTTTTACCGGATCGTAAGGCAGGTGCTTGAGTACTTCAAGTGCCTCTTCCCTGCTCACCTCACCCGTACAGATCTGCGAGGAGAAGGTTGCTCTTCTGTAGTCGATCCCAAACTTCGTGTACAGATAGTATGATTGGATAAATCCGGTGTATTTTGACTCATAGTGCTTTCCGCCGTAGTATTTCCAGTCGAGCTCTTTCTGGAGGAAGTCAATCGTCTTGTCCTTTTCGTAAGGAACGTAGTTTAGGAGGTAGACCATTCGGATCCTTTTGACCAACTTGTAGTACATTTCAGCCTTGAAGCCAAACGTTGGGAAGGTTTTCAGTTTGCCTTTTCCGAACTTTTTGTAGATGTGGTTGAAATAGCGCAGATCCTTTGCGTTGTAGTGCCAGTGTTTCGGGAGAATCCCTTCGGTTGCAAAGTTTCCTCCACTAATTATGTGCTTAACTCCGTGTTTCGCAGCCACTTTGTGCAATGCCGAAAGGATGGCAATATCAGTAGGTGTATCCGCCTCTGGAACGGAAGCTCTCAGAAAAGCGATCTGGATGTCCTTGAATTCTTCCCAGTCAAGTACATAACTCTCATACCCCACCTTCAGCTTTTGGGCGATCTTGCGAATATTTTGCACCGCCTCTTCGGAATTCCATCCATTATCGAGGTGAACGGCCAATACACGCAAACCATGCTGCCGAGCTATGTAAGCCGCGTAACAACTATCGATTCCACCACTCAGTCCAACGACACAATCGTACTCCGCCCCCTTGCCGGCAGCCTTCATCTCCTCTACCAGTCGTGCCAGTTCCAAATCACTCGATTCACCCTGGTATTTGTGGCGCGCCCGTTTATCCAAGAATTCATTACAGTGATTGCACTCCCCTGCTTCATTGAAACGGATTTCCGGATCGGTCGTATCCATAACACATCGGGAACACTGCTGATAGGGAGTGGTTGACATTGTGCAAAAGTAGTGCGCAAAAGATTCTATATGTCGTTTGATCAAAAATTTTTAGACGTCTTAAGCAAAATTTATAGCCAATTGCACACGGTCAACCACTGATGATTTGCATGCAAGAAGCACTATTAAAATCCAGAAATACCAAGCGTTCGGTGATAGTATAAATAACGTCTACCGGGTTTCAGGAACAAAAATCTCCTGTCATTTTAAAAAAGTTTATTGTACCGAACATATTTTTTACTTTACTTTTACTCTTGTAAACAGTTTAACGTACAACCACTTACGAAACGCTACTCATTTTCTAAACTCTATTTACGACCCAATAATTTTCGCTTATAAAAACAAGATTAATCTTCTTTTTAACGATCCTCACTGGGAATTTTTGTCTTATTGCCCAGTGCAATTTCACCGGACTGAACAGTACTTATTCAACATGTGATCAAGTTGTAACTTTAACTGGAAGCCCCATCGGCGGAGCTTTTTCAGGCCCGGGTATGACAGGTAAAACTTTCAACCCAAGTACCGCTGGTACAGGTGTACATACGATCAACTAATTTGGTGCATACTCGGTATCTCAGGCAGGTACTTTTTCACCACTATCGCAGAGTTCTCCGACTTTTTTAACGCTTGGTGACGATCAGTTGTCTTCAGCACTACCTATTGGTTTTACCTTCCTTTTTTATGGCAATTCTTATACGAACTTTTACATTTCCTCAAATGGTTTAATTTCTTTCGATTCGGCCGCAGGAAGTGGATGCTGCTCCGGGCAGTTTTTACCAGATATAAATCAACCTAACAATATCATTGCATGCGCTTGGGAGGACCTCTACCCACCTGCCGGTGGCACCATTTCATATAGCACGATCGGCACAGCACCGAACAGGATACTCATTGTGAACTTCAGCAACATACAACATTTTTCGATTGGCAATCCGGTAACCAGCCAGATCTTGTTGTATGAAGGAACGAATATAATTGACATCCATACGACAGCGATGCCCAGTGATGGAGGTTCTCATACAATGGGTATTGAAAATGCCACCGGAACTTTGGCGACAATCGTTCTTGGAAGGAATTCCTCCAGTTGGTCAGTTTCCAACGATTTTGTTCGATTCCTACCCTGCCAATTCTCACACACAGTCAACTAAACTAATGAGCCTCCAAAAAAAAATAGGATGCTACACATCTATGAGTTAAATTTGGATAAACTAACTATTCTATAATGAAAGCTAAAACTGTTACACTTATCGTGTTTTTCGCCTACGGGTCATTCTATTCCGTGGCTCAGGTAACTACTGGCTCAGCGAGTTCCACTCGGGCAGTAAGAACCGAACCGGTCACTGCGACCAATTCAACCCAAAGTGATGTGTTCTCACCTGTAAAACCAGCTGATGGAACGCCTTATGTTTTTTCCTCAGAAGCAGATCTGAAAGTAGCAGTTCTAGAAAAAAG
>JBKCAB010000200.1:0-4397 GCA_046307935.1 Bacteroidota bacterium
CAGTTGTAGCAGCACATCAATTATTTTGACCACTTGCGGAATGAATTGAGCGTAAATCGGAATGCGGATATACGTGGTTTCGCTTAGTTCAGTGGTTATTTAAGAAAAATCACCAGATCAACGGGTCTGCCCGAAGATTCAAAAGATTATTGACGGCGGTCTCTAGGACTTCTTTGAAATTAAGGTGTTGGTTGGATGAGGAGATACGTTATCCGCCAATAGCACATGACGGAAATACGCATTAACCGAAAGTATATCTTGGCCTCAGAGCGAATCGGTTTCAATTTGGTGATCGGTCATGAGATTTAAACTCCTCCGATTCAATAATTTTTGTGGATCGATCCAAACACATTTAGCTAATTTAGTGTACAATCGAAACGAAAAAAGGCTGTCTCAAAATTGAGACAGCCTCTTCAAATCTGTGCCTGAAACCCAGTATCAATGATTGGAAAGGTAATCAGCAACACCTTTAAAGTCAGCCTTCATTCCTTCATCTCCTTTATGCCAGTTGGCTGGACAGACCTCTCCATTGTCTTCAAAGAACTGAAGTGCGTCAACCATACGGATGGCCTCATCAACATTACGTCCTAGCGGAAACATGTTCACCAATTGATGCATAACGGTGCCTGTCTTGTCGATAAGGAACAAGCCTCGGTAAGCGATCATTGGTCCTGTTGCTGTCAGCGCACCATTTTCATTGTAATCATATTCTCCAGCCAATACACCAAATGCTTCTGAGATCGTCTTCGAAGTGTCCGCAACGATCGGGTATGTTACACCCTGGATACCTCCGTGATTCTTTGGGACCTGAAGCCATCCCCAATGTGATTCTTCCGTATCGGTCGAACAAGCAACCACTTTAACCCCGCGTGCTTCGAACTCACCAAGCTTTGATTGGAATGCGTGAAGCTCAGATGGACAAACGAATGTAAAATCCTTCGGATAAAAGAAGAATACTACATGATTCTTTCCAAGATACTGATCCAATGAAAAGTCGTTTACGATTTCTCCACCGTTCACAACTGCTGCCGCCTTGAATGATGGGGCTTTTTTACCTACTAATGTTCCCATTTCTATTTCGATTGTTTAATATTCCTATTTGTTAACAAATTTAAGCTTTTCATGTTTTTGAAACACCTAAGTTTCGTGCAAAACTAGGCATATCTACCTATTTATTTTATTGATTATTTTTATACTCCCATCGTTTTTATCTATATGATCTCTATCCAACAAATGCACTACATTATCGCACTAAGCGAAACTCGACATTTTCAGCGTGCCAGTGAGGTGTGCTTCATTACTCAACCTACTCTTTCCATGCAGATCAAAAAAGCGGAAGACGATCTGGGGTTCGCCATCTTTGACCGTTCACGACAGCCTCTTGAGCTCACAAGCTTTGGAAAGAAGCTCCTTCCTATTCTGCGGGAAATATTGGCGGAATCCGAAAAGATCGGCATGGTCAGAGAGCAGATGCAGGGCACTTACCGCGAGCGCATAAAAATGGGTATCATCCCCACGATCTCATCGTACATGATCCCGGACCTCTTTGCAACATGGAAGGGTAAATTACAGGAGATCCAGCTCTCAATCATAGAAATGAAAACGGAAGAGCTCATCACCGCACTGGACAGAAAGGAACTCGATGTGATCATTCTGGCCGGACCTTACGCCGATACCCGCCTGAGGACCATCCCGCTTTATGTGGAAGAGATCCTGGTGTATAGCCCGGAGATCCAGTCGGAAGAGGTCTCCAGCGAAGAATTGCGCTCACTGCAGCCCTGGCTCCTAAGCTCCGGAAATTGTCTGCGCAACCAGATGATCCGAATATGTGAGCTCAAAGATGATCCTGATCAGCAATTCTGGAGCTATGAAGGTGGCAACATGGACCTGTTGATTAACATGGCAGACCGCTCAGGAGGCTATACGTTGATCCCGGAAAACATGAAGCTTTCCACCGACCAAAAACGACATTTGCATCGCGTACATTCTATCCACCAAGACCAGCGACCTGCACGGGAGATCATTGCTGCACTGCCATCAAAAAGCCTTAAATGGGAATCCATTGAAAAAATGATCCGCGAAATCCAATTGTGCTACAATAAAAAACAGGATGAAAAATTTGAGATCCTGAACTGGAAATAATGCGAATATGTTCAATCTTTTTTCAAAACCGCCGGAGCCTTTTCACCGGAAGGAACGAAGCGGAGTGAGGTTGTATTTACACAGTGCCTGACATTCTTGTCGGTGAGACCCTCTCCCTCGAAAACATGTCCAAGGTGGCCGTCACAGTTATTGCAAATGATCTCTATACGGTAACCGTCTGAGTCAGGAACACGTCTTACTGCTCCATCGAGCTCATCATCAAAGCTCGGCCAACCACAATGTGAAGCAAATTTATCAGCTGAGCTGTACAGCGGATTATTGCACTGCCTGCAGATGTAAATTCCTTTGTCGGTCTTGTCGGTATACTCCCCAGTGAACGGACGATCTGTCCCCTTGTAAAGGATCACTCGTTTTTCCTCCGGTGTCAATTGATTAAAACCACTTTGCTGAGAGCTTTGATTGCCTGTTCCTTGCGCTGATTTTTCCGACTGACAAGCGCCGAACAAAGGGAGGACGAACAATAAGATGGTAAGAGACCTCATAAAACAGATTTTCATATACAACAATGAAAAGGATCAAATGTTGTTGACGAGCTCACTGCTGATGAACGATCGCAGCGCGTCGTAAACTCTGTCCAGCTCTTTATCCGTGATGCAATACGGCGGATTCAGGTAAATGGTATTACCCAAAGGTCTGAGCAGTACGCCTCGTTCAAGCATATATTGATAGACACGGTCTCTGACTTGGGCAAAGTAACCAGACGCATCAGTGGTCCTGAGCTCAAAAGCAAGAATGGTTCCGAAACTTCTCGGGTTTTGCACAGCTTCAAAAGTCTTTAGCATTTCAACGAAAGCTTGATGGCGCCTTGTCAGGCGATCAATATTCTCTTTTGTCGAAGGATCTTTAAAAAGTGAAATACTCGCGTTGGCTGCGGCACAAGCTAACGCATTTCCTGTAAAAGAATGACCATGTAGAAAAGCCTGCACTTTTTCATCCGACAGAAACCGTGAAAATATCGACTCTGTGACCACCGTTAGTCCCAGGGGGAGGACACCACCGGTCAACCCTTTAGACAAGCAAACAAGATCCGAAACCGCATCAGTATGCTGGAACGCGAATAACTTACCCGTTCGACACCAACCGGTCATCACCTCATCAAAGATCACAAGGACATCATGCTGACGGGCCAAAGCGACCAGCCTCTCCAGGAAATCAACTGAATAGATGCGCATTCCGGCTGATCCCTGGATAAGAGGCTCAACGATCAAAGCTGCACATTCTCCCAAAGCAAACAGTTGCTGAGCCTTTTCCAATATCTTCCGATCATTGTCACCGTCCGGGAATTCAAGAAAATCAACATGAAAGAAAAAAGACTCAAAAGGAACGTTGAAAAAACCACGTTGTCCCACCGCCATTGCACCGAAGGTGTCACCATGGTAGGCACCGTCAAGCGCTAGTATCTGTTTTTTGGGCGTGCCCGCATTATGCCAATACTGAATTGCCATTTTCAGGGCGACCTCAACAGCTGTAGATCCGTTATCACTGAAAAATACCTTCGACATGGGTTTGCCCAGCAACTTTACCACATTCTCAGCGAGCTCAGACGCGGCAGGATGGGTAACATCCGCAAAAATGACATGATCTAGGTCATCGAACTGGCGACGGATCGCATCTCCGATCTCTTTCTTTCCGTGCCCATGGACATTCACCCACCAGGAAGAATTGACATCAAGATATCGCTTTCCATCCGCAGCGATCAAACTAGCTCCTTCCGCCCTGATGATCTCAAGAGGTGGAGCGGCTGTCTTTACCTGGGTAAACGGATGCCATACGTACTTCTCGTCTCTTTCCCTAAGTTCCGACATCGATATGTGTTCTTAAACGTTGGGCCTGTTCCAGTACGAATTCTGTTGTCACCTCTGCGACTTCGGGGATGCGGAAGATCTTTTGGATGCCGGTCACATTGGCGATCACTTTTTCAGTAGGAAGATGCTCGTCACCAACGAACACAATACCCCAGATCGGAATATTGTGCGACTTGAGTGCTTCCACGCTTAATAATGTATGGTTAATACTGCCTAAATAATGTCTCGAAACCAGAACAACGGGCAATCCCCATTTTTGGAAGATGTCGATGTAGAGGAGTCCATTATAATCCATCGGAACCATCAGTCCTCCGGCGCCTTCGATCACCAGGTTCCCCATCACCTCGGAAAGTATGAAATCATTCATGGTCAAGGTGATGCCATCGTGTTCGGCAGCATAATGCGGCGAGACCGGAATGCTGAGTTTGT
>JBKCAB010000201.1:0-2516 GCA_046307935.1 Bacteroidota bacterium
CCTTGCTGGTCATGAGTGGCAAGCACACCGAAACCACCTGAGATGTTCTTGAAATACTGATCGTACGAGGCGCTGTATGTCACGTAATTTCCGGTTAGACTAGGCCATTCATTGCGGTAGTTCAATGCGAAACGAGGGCACCCGTGTGAACCCGCAAAGGCAGGATTCAAGTACAGTGGATTGGCATAGAATTGCGTAAATGTGGGATCCTGAGCATCGGCAGTAAAGGCAGATGCTGAGCATACCAAAATCGCTACAATTCGTTTAAGTCCTTTCATTTAGTAGTGTTATGGAACAACGAAATCTAGCCAAAGATAACGCAATTTTTAATTTAAGGTTACAATTATTCAAAATCGAACAAAAAAATATGTCCAATGTTCCGTTTTTTTGGAGTCATTAATAATTTGCACTTTTACTCCTGTTTTAAGGCTAAAAATTATGCGTTTCATTCTCCCTTTTCGATTAATTTCTTTGTTTTTTTTGGTGTTTGCATCCTCGAAGGCGGTTGGACAGAAGATTCAGATCAACGTGGAATGGAAGACTGAGAAAAAGGTGGAATTCGCTGGTCGAGAATTTCTTGCACCCGACTTTTCCGGTAGAGAGTTCGATCTGGGGAAGCCGGTTCTCTACCGGTCTGAAAAGCTGAAAAACAGTAATTTCAAAATTATTCTGGATGATTATTCTACAGTCAATGCTGTAAAAGCAGACGAACTTTTTCTATCGGAGATGGGCATACAGGTCAGTGACAGCTTGCAATGTCAATATCAGGTCACTGAGGCCGGAAAGGAACATTTCTGGGTTGTTCAATTGTTCCCGTTCATCAAACAAAACGGTGAGTTAAAGAGAGTTTCAAGTATTACCTTTGATCTTCTACCGGAGTCTAATCCCGAATTCATTCAAAAAGATTTTGCTGCTGAATCGGTCCTTCGTGAAGGTTCCGGTACATGGTACAAGATCGCCGTACGTTCAGATGCCATTTACAAATTAGATAAAGCATTTCTGGAGAGTTGTGGAATAAATACAACTGGTCTTAATCCGGATTACATTCACATATACGGTAATGGTCAGGGTCGACTGCCAGAAAATAATGGTATCCCGAGAACAGATGATCTGGCAAAAAATGCGATCTTCATCAGTGGTGATTCCGATGGATCATTTGATGCCTCCGACTACATCCTTTTTTATGGATGGGGTCCGCACAGGTGGTATGCAAACGGGACGAGTCATTTTGAGCAAGACAGAAATATCTATTCCGATGTAGCGGTTTATTTTGTGAACATAAATAGTAACGAACCTCCGCTGAGGATAAGTGAGCTTGCGCCTTCTGTCTCTGTACCGACACACACCATAAACAGTTACTCTTATTTCGATATTGTTGAAGCCGATCAGGTCTCATTGGTGAAAGGGGGACAGCGATGGTACGGTGATCTTTTTGACACAGAACTTGAGCGAACCTATCCGTTTAGCGTTCCGAATATAATTAGTTCCAGTCCAGCAAATTTTAGGGTTTCTATCGCAACGAATGCGCGTTCTTCATCCGGTACGTTACAGCGATACAGTGTGAATTCAAATGTTTTACTCTCTGCTGTTCTGCCCAATGTGACGATAGACTGGGTCAGAAGTGAGCACAACCTTACTTTGAATAACCCGGGTTCTTCGATTCCGTTTAAGATCTCCATTACAAGGAATAATCCAAACGTGCTTGTCTATCTCGACAGGATACTTCTCAACGCACGACGTTCGCTGACTTTTTTTGGCTCACAGATGAAATTCCGTGATCTTTCTTCATTTGGTACCGGAAATGTGGGGGAATTTTCGGTAAGCTCATTCCCGGCAACTGGTTTTGTGTGGGATATCAGTGATAAGCATAAGCCGGGAAGGGTAATAGGTTCTAACGTTGGTTCCGTATTCACGTTTGTTCAGGATATCGATTCGCTTCGTGAATTCGTTGTATCCAATGGAGTGAATTTCCAGATCCCGGAGCGCCTTGGTCCGGTTTCGTTTCAAAATTTGCACGGACTTCCACAAGCTGATCTCCTGATAGTCACGCACAAGGATTTTTTGATTCAGGCCAATAGGCTGGCAGACCTTCACCGTTCTGAGGGGCTTTCTGTCAACGTGGCAACTTCCGAACAGGTATTCAATGAATTTTCCTCAGGTACGACCGATCCTACGGCCATTCGAATGTTTGCAAAGATGTTCTTTGACCGTTCCTCCGTGGAACCTGGAAATGAGTTAAAGAATATTCTGCTGTTCGGTGATGGCACTTATGATCCGAAGAACAGGGTTTCAAATAACAATTATTTTATACCAACTTATCAGTTCCTGTCATCTGAAAATCACATTTCAGCCATGGTTTCCGATGACTATTTCGGCTTACTCGGAGATAACGACGGAATTCTTGCAACTGATCTTCAGGACGTAGGTGTTGGAAGATTATTGGCCAGCGATCAGACTACTGCTCGCCAGCTTGTCGATAAGATCGAGCATTACATGAAGAATGGTTCTTCACTATT
>JBKCAB010000202.1:0-1517 GCA_046307935.1 Bacteroidota bacterium
TGGCCAAGGTGGTGCCGGCGGTACAGGCGGGCGCGGAGGTGGTAGCTCCTACGGTCTGTTTCTCTTCAACAACGGTTCAGTTGGAAATCTCGTTCAATCCCGCGTGGTTTCCGGAACAAGTGGTGCAGGCGGAATTGGTGGTCCCGGTGGTGCGGGCGGAATTGGTGGCACAGGTGGACTCGGAAGCACCTACGGCACATCTGAGGTTGGTCGCGGCGGCAACGGAGGAAACGGTGGCGCAGGTGGAACAGGTGGCGCAGGTGGTAACGGCCAAGCGGGTCAGTCTATTGCAGTCTTTGTGTCCAGCGGCGCTGCTCTGGTAACGAACGACAATACCTTCAACCTACCGGCGCAACCGGTCATACAGGCGACAGAAGTATTTTGTACAGGTGAACAAGTTACCTTATCATCCGCCACATCAGGAGGTTGGGACTTCGGGGTAGGCTCCTCCCCGCTTCTAGCAACAGGAAGTAACGTAAACACTGCGTATACTTCAATAGGAACAAAAAATATCACATACAACAGTTTCACTTACACCTCTTTCATCAGCATCACATGCCTCTCTCCTACAGTTCCGGTGATAGCTGGACCTGCAGAAATGTTATGTGAAGGTAGTGAGATCACACTATCCATCGGATCAGGAAGTCTGAACGCGTCAACGGGCTGGCAATGGTACGAGGGATCCTGTGGAGGAACACCTGCCGGAAGTGGAACGAGCATTACAGTTTCACCCGATCCGGGAACAACCAATTATTTTGTACGTGCAGAGGGCGGTTGTCCCACACCTTCTGTCTGTGCGACTTTGGTGGTAAGTATTGGCGACATGATAGCTCCCCTACCGGATGTGCCTGTATTGGCTGACATCACTGATCAGTGCGCGATTTCCTCACTTTCGGCGCCAACGGCTACAGACAACTGTGCTTCGATTGTCAGCGTTAGCAGTGACGCTATTCTGCCCATCACAGCGCAGGGAATAACGGTCGTTACATGGACATTTAATGACGGTAATGGAAATACATCCACTCAAACACAGAACGTGAACATTTCGGACGATACCGCGCCGATTCCCGATGCAGCAACGCTACCGGATATTGTCGCTGAATGTTCAGTGGATCAGCTGACGTCGCCAAGTGCGACGGATAACTGTTCAGCGAATGTCACAGTTGTTAGTGACGCCATACTACCAATAACCGCTCAGGGAATCACCATTGTAAACTGGACATATGATGATGGTAACGGCAATACCACTTCGCAAGTTCAGCAAATTGTGATCGAGGATGTAAGTGCTCCCATCGCAACTGCAGCAGAACTACCGGATGTCACAGCGATCTGTCAGGTTACGGATCTAACGGAGCCGACTGCTGTGGATAACTGCGACGGTACTGTTTCGGTAACGAATGACGTCCAATTGCCGATTACTGCTTCTACCCTCATTACATGGACCTACACCGATGCGAGCGGCAATAGCTCTACTCAGGTTCAAAATGTATTTATTGAAACAGTAGATGCTACTGTAA
>JBKCAB010000203.1:0-1749 GCA_046307935.1 Bacteroidota bacterium
TTTCAGTATTTATCGCTGTGAGTTTATCCTGAGCGGCGAGTAATTCTTCCTTTTTTTCGTTCTCCCTGTTCACAAAACCTGCCTCCAAGGTCCTCTCCAGATCGTCTACCTTCTGAACATTTTGCATCAGATCATCACCACGATCATTCGAGTACTCCTCAGTGTTTGCATTGATGATCTCTACCTCTGCCCGAGCACGCAACCTTTGATCTTCATCGGTCATTTCTCGATCTGCAGCTACTTCAGTGGATTTGATGTTCAGATTTTCCATTCCGGAAACATTCAGCGCCACTTGCTTTTCATCCTTGTCAACAACATCCTTCTTTTTAAGATCTTCATTCTCAATCTCACTTTTGTTGCGAAGGTATTTGAAGTTTTCTTGTTCCAGCCTCTCTCTTTTACCCTCCAAAAGCTCTACCTCATTCTGCTTCATTACTTCAGCATTCTCCTTCCGGTTGAGCTCTCTATCGGTATAGTCAGCCTCCGCTTTCACATTGAGTTCACTGACAGCATCTTTATTATCAATTGTCCTGTCTAAAGCCACATTTGATCTTTCTTTTTCGGACTCAAGTACAATTACCTCCACCGACTTCAATTGCTCTTTATTTTCCTGGGCGTATCTTGCATCGGTTATTTGACGCTCTTGGACTGCAATATCCACTGTTTCAATGGCTGCATCATTTCGCAATAACTCCTGCCGCTTACTATCAGTTAGTGTCTTCTGCTTTTCTTGTGCCGCAAGAACGATCTCTTCAACAACACCCTCATTCTTTTTCTGGCGATCGATATTGGTTAGATCTACACCCTCCATGTCAATGTCGATCTTCTCTAAACTTCTGTCTGCACCGATATTACTATCGTATTCAGATTTATTCCTCTCCTCCATCTGAACTCTCAATGCACCGGCGTAGGATTGAAGCTTATCCGTATTGTCGCGGTAAACTTCGTCACGCGCACTGTAATCGAGGTTATTGCCCTCCTTAACGTTGTCGAGCTTTTCCTGTGACCTTAAAAGTTCTGACTGTTTATATGAAACTTCATCTCCTGCAGCCAGCATCGATTCTTCATCCGCCCTTCTCAACGCTTCAACCACAGCCTTTCTATTTTCATCTGATTCAACAGTGTATTGCTCTATTGAACTTGTGACTTGATAGATCTGATTTGTAACTGCGCTTTGATTGTCTTCGGCCTTTTCCCCCAAGTCTCCTTCTTTTTTTCGTGCTGAAGAAACTGCATTTTCAACTTTTTTGTCTTTGAG
The DNA here is from genome assembly GCA_046307935.1 of Bacteroidota bacterium. GTDB lineage: Bacteria > Bacteroidota > Bacteroidia > Flavobacteriales_D > Crocinitomicaceae > M0103. Next base: position 1,259 of record JBKCAB010000203.1, read on the forward strand.
ATTCTTTCTTTGAATATCAGCCTGAACAAGTGCAGCATAGCCATCCATAATGGAATTCTCAGGATATGGATCCCCAAGCGGCTCAAGATTGACGCTTCCAACAACCACAGGGTTCAGAAGATTCTCGATCTCACTCAATCGCTTTTGCGGATATGGATCTACCGGCCTCATGGTCACTGCTCGGGTGTAATAGTCCTTTGCCTTTTCAAAATCTTTAAGGTCAAAATTCTCATCGGCTTTTTCGATCAATTTCCGATACCCTTTTTCCTCCTCAGCAAGACTTCGGTTCTTTTCTCGCTTGACACATTCCTCTATTTGCTTCTGAACATATCCATTGTCCGGAATTAAGGCCAGCGCTGACTCATAGTTCGTCTTCGCACCAAGAAAATCATCCGACGAGAAAAGTGCGTCCGCATCCTTCAGTAACTTATTAAACTGTTCCTGTTTCTCCTGTTCACTTTTCAATGCATTGGTCAGATCATCAATAATCT
>JBKCAB010000204.1:0-925 GCA_046307935.1 Bacteroidota bacterium
TACCAACGGCCTACTACCTGTATCGCCGCCGATTGAAAGAACGCAAAATGAAGGAGGGAGAGATCAAAAGAGCTCAACTTGAGGCTTCCGAAGAAGAGAAATTAAGGGTTTCGAGAGAACTGCATGACAGTATGGGTGGGAGGTTAACGCTCTTGAGTATGATGATCGATATGGAAATGGCTAAAAGCCCGGAGAATGAACAGCTGGGTGTCATGCGGGAGAGTACACAAACTGCAATCAATGAATTGCGCAATATCTGCCGAAACATCTATCCCCAAAACCTGTTGATGTCCGGTCTCTCAGAATCGATAAATCAACTTTTTGAAAAGGTGAACTCCGTTCAGAAGGAGATACAGTTCAGTACTGTTTTTCCGGAACACACATACGATCAAGGACTCAGTATAAGTATTTATCGAATTGTTCAGGAATTGATCAATAACACCTTGAAGTATTCGAAAGCCACTGCCGCTACCTTAGATGCTGAAATAACGGATGATGACATCTTGAGGATCAGTTATTCTGATAATGGTGTAGGGATGGATCCCATGAAAGCCAAATTTGGCATTGGAATGAATAGTATTTTAGAAAGAACGAAGGCTTATGGCGGGGAAGTGAAAATAGTCGCAGAAAAAGAACGCCCCTCAGTTGGTTTCTATATTCGTTTTGAATTCCCGCTTCAACAAATGATCACCAATAACGACGAAGGGTGAGACGTTTGCTCACCCTTGATCCGTTGTAAAATTTGGTTATTTATTTCATTGATTTCCGTTACTTTGATCAGTTAATGTTTCCAGATTCTGAAGAGTCCATATTAGGGACAAAGGAAGGAACTGATGGGTCTATGCTTCCGTCTGGCTGTCCGATGATGTATCTTTTGTACGTTTCGCAGCCGTTCGGTTCTGTGATGGTCACCGCGTAGATTCCC
>JBKCAB010000205.1:0-6676 GCA_046307935.1 Bacteroidota bacterium
AGCCGTTTTTGGAATGCAACGTTTTGGTTGGTTGCTAAGAGGTGGTATTTACGTCAATGGCGGGGCTGTTTACACGGATGACCTCTTTGGTTTGGCTTTTTACGGAAATGAACGTTTCCTGGGTCAAGAGTTGTCACTGACGGGCTCAAGAGGTGGTGCTTGGTCTTTTAGAAAGATAGGTTTAGGGGTTATCGATAAGAAAAGCAAAAGCAATATCTCACTCAATGCTTACAGTATTGCAGCGTATAGCCAGGCGGATCTTCGTGAGGTATCTCTTTACCAATCAGAAATGGGGGATTCACTGAGTTTGAGGTATCATGGATTCACAGAAACACTGATTGGATCCAGTCCATTCAGAGGTTGGGGAGTTGGGATCGATGCCGATATACGCATTCCTGTTCAGGTGAATAAAGGTAGAACAGCTACTATCCAGTTTCTTCTGAAGAATGCAGGTGTTGCATGGTTGCCATCAGTTCAACGTTACAGTGCTGATACAAGCTTTAGTTTTTCCGGATTCTCGCTAGATCAGCTGTTCGATCTTTCAGATGCGTATAGTTCGGTGAATGATCTTTCCGATACATTGAGAATTGTTGGTGATACCATTCGCTCAATACGTTTTACACCTGCATTCCTTCAGGTTGGTAAGCTCATCTCAGAGGACAATTCGATTCGAGTACAAACCTTCTACGGTGCGCGTATGTACCCGTCACTGGTCCTGATACCACAAGTGTATGCCGGATTGGATTATCGCCCGGCGAATTGGATCTCGCTCGGATTCTCGGGGGCTTTTGGAGGATATACCGGCTTCAGGGCAGGATTGTATGCGAATATGCGCTTCAAAGGACTTAATCTGGCTCTGGCATCTGAGCATATTATCGCTACAGTCTTACCCTCCGGGACTGGAAGATCCCTAATGTTTAGAATCAATTACCGCATATGAGAAAGGTAGCAATATCATCGCTTTTTTTGATCCTGTGCTTGTTTAGCGTCAATGGGCAGAACAAGTTCTTCAAATTATACGCTGACAATGGGTACGATTTTGGACAGGGCATTGTGCAGCTTTCGGATAGCTCTTACGTCGTGACCGGTGCATCCACCTCATTTCAGGATTCTCCGTCTCAAGTTTTCATGCTTAAGGTAGATAAGTCGGGAAATCATGAATGGTCGAAGCATTATGGTGGCGAAGAATCTGATTACGGAAGAAGGGTTTTGAGCTGGAACGATTCTGTTTTCTACCTTCTCGGTTACACGAATTCCTTTGGTCAGGGAGGATTTGATCTTTACATGGTCAAGGTTGACAAGTTTGGGAACGAATTAGGTCAGAAAACTTACGGATATGAGGGATGGGATAGGCTAAACGATGCATTATTGACTCCGGATTCTAGCATTGTAATGGTCGGCGAATCGACCAGTACATCGACATCCAACAGGGACTTTTACATCGTGAAAACAGATAAGAACGGGGATACTCTGTGGACAAGAAAAATGGGATCGGATGGGGATGACTTTTTGAACGCTGTCCTTCAGTATGATGCAACAACATTCTATGCAGTGGGTGGGCATTATAATCAGGATTCTTCTCTTGTCAAAGCTGCGGTAGTCAAATTCAATGATCAGGGAGATGTTCTCTGGTTGAAGGAGTTTGGTGGATATGGAGAATATTACCTGAATGATTTTTATCTCAAAGATGGTAAACTTTTCGCAGGAGGTACAAGGAAGCATCCGACCGATGGGGATCAGGATGAGTTTCTTCTTCGGATCTTTGATGACGGATCATACTTTATGTATGATGCCGAGGTACATAAGCCGGGTGATGTTGAATACGTGGCAGTTACGCTATACGGAGCAGAGACCAATGCCTATGTGGTTTCGGAATTCAGAGATGAATTTTCGGCAAACAATAGTCAGGATGCGGGATATACGCGTTTCAATAATGATCTTGATTGGGAGTGGGGGAACCCAAGTGTGCCTTTTGTGATCGTAAATTTTATGCAGGACGATGAGTTTGGAGAGATCGTCCCAACCAGTGACGGAGGTTGGGTCTCTACGGGATATATCAATTCACAAGAACACGGCGGTAGTTTGCTCTACATCCTGAAGGTTGGTCCAAATGATGATTTTCCAGTGTTGGATCTGAGTAATGTCAATAGTCTGGTCAGTTTGCAACAGTTGGACGGAGCCTCTGTGTTTGGTGTTTATCCGAATCCGGCGCAAGATCTTGTGAATATCCGATTTATGAATGACGGCAATTACAAAATCGCTGTCTCTGATGTGAATGGTCGGGTGCTTTACACTACTTCTACATCAGGTTCTACAACATTGTTCGTAGAAGCATGGGAACGAGGAGTTTATCTCCTAGCGATCACGGACGAGGCAGGAAGAACTGCGGTCACTCGGGTGGCGCTTCATTAAGGTCTATTGCCATTCACTCACGGTGTAGCCTCCTTTGAATTTCGTGATTGAGATCTTCTCTTTCCGCAAAGCGATGTCTTGTTCAAGTGTGTTATTGGGTTCCGTGAAATCCAATCCTGCGTTGATGAGTATGATCGTTCCGCCCGTTAACAATGTGCTTTCAATTCCCTTTCCGGTCTCCACAACAAAGATCGAATTTGTTCTTTTCATCTCAACTGCACGATAATTCTCGAACAAAACCCTGTCATAATGATAGAGAAAGGTCAACTGGTAATAGCCCGGAGCGATCAGGATCTTATCTGGTTTTAAAGTTCGAACTGTTCTGGCCAACTGGTCTCCATCGCGGTTGTTGTCTGGTTTTAAGTTGAAAGAAATGAGGTAAGTAATGAAAAAGGGCAAGAACAGGAATTTGGAATGAAAACTATGGTCATCGAACAATCCAACGATCAGAAGGAATAATGGTATTGTCAGAAAGAATAAATAGCGGTCGAGGAAGAAGCGGAAATCGGAGGTGACAGAAAGAATAAAGGCAAGTGAAAAGGGGACCGCAAACAATACCAATAAAATGATGATCCTGGAGTGATTGACGGATATGAATTTTCTTATTGTTTTTCTGGATAGATAGATCGTCAGTCCGGCGCTGAGGATCAAAACAGCACTGGTGGCTCTGTTGTTGAGGAATTTATTGATAAAACCATAGAGTTCGCTGACTGCAGCTTCCGGCACCCATGTACCTCCAGAAGTGATTGTGCTCGTTCGATCGAAAAGAATACCCATCCAGGGTAGTATACCAGCTAATGCAATCATGCAAGTGATCACTAGATATTTGAGATGGAGTTCCTTTAAGAATAGGAGTACCAAGATCAGTTCAGAAGCGAACACGAACAAAGAAATGTAGTGCGTGTAGAATAGCAAGATATTTAACACGCCTAGCAATACAAAATACTTTCGCTCTTTTTTGTTTTCGAGTAAAATTCGGGAAATAACGAGTGCGGTAAGTGTAAATAGAAGTACCAATAAGGAGTACGTTCGCGCCTCCATGCTATGGTAATGGTGAAAGTCGGAAAAGAGGAAAAGGAGAAGAATAGCATAAGCCGGTATTCTCGTTAGATAGATCCGTGCGAGAAGAAATAGCGCAGGAATAGTGAGTATAGAGAAAACCAACGAAAGCGACCTGACTGCAAACAGATCGGTACCAAACAATTTTTCCCAGCCGTGTAGTAGTAAAAAATGCAGCGGAGGATTATTTTCATTTCGGAAAAGTTCGAATAGCTCAGGCAATGATTTTTGCGCATGAAAAATGGAGAATGGTTCATCCAGATCTATTGGAAATGAGTTGATGAAGGGAAGGGTCAGCGCCAACTTGATGCCAATGAGCAGCAGTATGTTCTTTCGCTCAGCTTTTAGCATGATTACCAGTCAAATGCCTTTTCTGAGAACCAGTTTCCCTGCACCCGAAGTGTCTGTTCAATGACATCACGTACACAATGTCGACCTCCATAGTAAGGTGACTGGTAATCGGATATTTGTTTGATCTCAATTGCTGCATCCTGTGGGCAACAAGCTACTCCTGCACGAGTCATGACAATGTAGTCGGGGATGTCATCGCCCATATACAACACCTCTACCTCTGCAAGACCGTGTCGCTGGAGAATGTCAAGAAAGATGGTCTCCTTATTTGAGGAGGATAGGTGTACTTCGGTAACCCCTAATCCCAGGAGTCGATCCCTTACATCCATTGAATTTCCTCCGGTAACAATAAAGATCTTGTATCCCATTTTAACTGCGTACTGCAATGCATAAGCGTCTCTGGAGTTCAATGAGCGTATGACATCTCCATTCAGTAACATTACATCACCATTGGTTAACACGCCGTCAACGTCGAACATGAACGCTCTGATATGATTCAGTTTTTCTTTGTAGCTTGTCATGACTGACCGTATGTTTTCATAATGGAACGGGTGAACAGTTCATATATTTCCTTGTGTACACCTTTAAGAAGTGCGGAGTGAGCCTCGATCGTATGCAGATCGCCTCGTCTTGCTGGACCGGTCTGAGCATCAAGTGGATCTAATATATCCAGTTTTTCTATCGTCTCTCTTAGCAAAGGTTTGAGTAAATTCCAATCCAGCCCCTGTTGGTTCATCAGCTCTTGAGAAAGAAAAACAAGATGATTCACGAAATTGTTGATGAATACGGCATTTAGGTGGACTTTTTTTCGATCATCTGAAGAAACACAAACTACTTGTTCTGTAAGTGAACCACATAGTGTTGCGATTTCATGCAGTAATGCATCGTTGCTGGCTTCAACGAGCAACGGTACCTTGCTGAATACAGTTTCCTTTTCTTTTGAAAAAGTTTGCAAAGGGTAAATGACGGCTTTATTGGAACGATCGCCAAGTGCTTCCAGAGAGATACTTCCAGAGGTGTGGGCCACCAGTTTTTCAGCAGGTATCATTTGGGATAACGACTGGATAGCGTCATCGTTTATGCACAAGATGATGAGATCCGCTTCGAGTTCCGGGATTTTTTCCGTATAATTTGCATTCAACAGAGCAGCCAATCGTTTACCTTCTGCTGCATTACGTCCGTAAACATGTTCAATATTCCAACCTGAAGCATGCAGGGCTTTCCCCAAATGGAAGGCAACGTTGCCGGTACCTACTATGGAGATGGAACGGATTTTAGACATGTTTATTTACCGTGGCACTGCTTATATTTCTTACCACTTCCACAAGGACAAGGATCATTTCGTCCGATCTTCTGGTCAGCCACAACTGGTTGCTTCTTTTCGTTTTGCTGCATCGAATTTTCGATCGCCTGACGATATCCGTCGCTTCCTTCGAACTTTGGTGGTTGGGTGGCGCTACTTGACGCTCCCTGATTGGAGCCGGTGCTTGCTTTAGAGTAATTGTCTTGTTGGGTGACCGCTTTGTTTGTGCTCTGTATCTGTTGCTCCAACGCAACATCCATGTTCATGAGCAGTTCCGTAGCCTCGGTATTCAATCGTGCAAGCATCGCTTTGAAAAGTTCAAAGGATTCCAATTTATAGATCAATAGCGGATCTTTCTGCTCATATTGCGCATTGTGAACAGCTGATCGAAGATCATCCATCTCACGCAAATGCTCTTTCCACTCGTTATCGATCATGCCCAGGAGTACATTTTTCTCCAAGGATCGAACGATCGATCTGCCCTCTGAGTTGTAAGCCTCCTCGAGATTAACAACCAGTTGCATCATTCGTCGTCCATCTGTCAATGGAAAAACGATATTCTTGTACTTATCACTCATGGTCTCATGCACATGTTTTATCTGCGGCATGGCCATTGATATGATCTTAGTGTTCTTGCGGTCATACTGATCGCACATTGCGTTGTACACTTTCTCTACGATCGTGTTTTGCTCCATAGACTGGTATTCTGTCTCAGTCACAGGAGAGTCAATACCTAGGATCCGAATGAGATCCATTTCGAAAGCTTCAAAATCATTCTTTGTGTGCCCCATGACCGTTGATTCACACATATCGTAGAACATATTGTCAATATCAAGGTCGAGACGATCTCCGTAAAGTGCATTTCTTCTTTTCTTGTAAATCGCTTTACGCTGTGCGTTCATCACATCATCGTACTCCAGCAGGCGTTTACGCATACCAAAGTTATTCTCTTCCACTTTTTTCTGTGCACGCTCGATAGATTTTGAAACCATGCCGTGCGTGATTACCTCTCCTTCTTTAAGCCCCATTCGGTCCATAAGTCTGGCAATACGCTCTGAACCGAATTTGCGCATGAGATCATCCTCGAGGGAAACAAAGAATTGAGATGAACCCGGATCACCCTGACGTCCTGATCGACCTCTCAACTGGCGGTCAACACGCCGTGAATCATGTCTTTCTGTACCAATGATCGCAAGACCACCTGAATCTTTTACTCCATCACCCAGTTTAATGTCTGTACCTCGTCCTGCCATGTTGGTAGCGATGGTAACAGCACCGGCCTTTCCTGCAAGTGCTACGATCTCAGCTTCTTTTTGGTGATATTTTGCGTTCAGTACCTGGTGATCGATCCCTTTCATTTTGAGCATTCGACTGAGTAATTCAGAGATCTCAACGGTAGTGGTACCAACCAGCACAGGTCGTCCGTCTGCTACCAGTTTTTCTACTTCTAGAATGACGGCATTGTATTTCTCTCTCGCGGTTTTGTAAACAAGATCATTTTGGTCCTTTCTGATTACGGGACGGTTTGTAGGAATACAAACAACCTCTAAT